>CAITBU010000496.1 GCA_903890595.1 uncultured Holophagaceae bacterium
GGCAGCGGCCCCATCGTGCTTGAGCAGCTCCGCCACCTGATAGGGCAGGCCCTTGGCCTGGATGGCCTGGCCGGCCTCGATGCGCCCGCAGGCAATGATCCGGCCGTCCTCGGGGCTGTTCACGAAGCCCGGTACCGGCGGGGCCTGGGGCCGCAGCCCGGGCTTGAGGCGGCGCGTGAAGAAGGCCTGGAAGCTGGGGTAGTCGCTCAGGGGGAACTCGGCCTCGGCCAGGTCGATGCCGTACTGGCGGGCGAAGCCGCCCAGCAGGGGCTGGCGCCAGGGAGCGGGCAGGGTGCGGGTGGCGAGCCAGCCCACCAGGGCTGAGCCGGCCTGCTTGGGGTAGAGGCCCAGGACCCGCAGGGACAGGGGGCCTGGCGTCCACAGCAGGACGTAGACGACCCAGAGCAGGGCCAGGATGAGGGCGACACGGGTCGGCGGGGGCCAGAACATGCCTCCAGGATAGCCACCGCGCCGGTGGTTCTGCGCCTCCCCTTCCTCCACAATCAGGCCATGGGACCCACCGCCGTCCACCTCAGCCTGCTCGCCCTCGCCTGGGCGGCCTATGGCGCACTCCACTCCCTGCTGGCGGTCGAGGGCGTCAAGGCTTGGGTGGCGGCGCGGTTTCCGGCGGTGGTGCCGGCCTATCGGCTGGCGTACAACCTGGTGGCGCTGCTGGCCCTCCTGCCGGTGGTGGGCCTCATGAGCCTCCACCCCGGCCCCTGGCTGTGGCGCTGGACAGGCCCCCTGGGCTGGCTCCTGGATGGCCTGGCGCTGGGGGCGGTGGGGCTCCTGGGGGTCGGTCCTGCCACCTATGACCTGCGGGAGTTCCTGGGGCTACGGGCCCTGCAGGAGGGCCGGGGGGAGCTGATCGACCACGAGGCCTTCCGCATCTCGGACCTGCACCGTCACGTGCGCCATCCCTGGTATGCCCTGTGTCTGCTGGCGCTCTGGACCCGGGACATGAGCGCCGCCCGGCTGGTCTCGGCCCTGGCGATCACGGCTTATCTCGTCATCGGCTCCCGGCTGGAAGAGCAGAAGCTCATCGCCCGCTTCGGCGAGGCCTACCGCCGCTACCAGGAGCGGGTGCCCGGCCTGCTGCCCCGCCCTTGGCGAGTCCTCAGCCGGGAGGAGGCCCGGCGGCTGCAGGGGGGCTGAGGGGGTCCGCTAATCCCTTGCTTGTTGGTTCTTGGGGACGGTTTTTTAACGGCGCTTTCATGCCAATGAAAGCGCTTGTATCGGCATTCATCTGGTCGGCAGCCGTCCCCCTGAAACCCAGTCCTGGCCTGGATCCTGGGGCTTGAGCAGTCCGAGATCAAATCATCTGTAGGTATGTGATAAGTTGACAGACACAACCCCATCCAACCCCCCTTCGGAGGAAGCATGAACAAGAGGATCCTGGCCTCGCTCTTTGCGCTCGGACTGGCCCTGCAGGCCCAGACCCCGGTGAAGATCGGCGTCATCAACTGTGCCACCGGCACCCAGGCGCCCATCGGCGAGTACATGAGCAACGGCTACAAGATCGCCCTGGAAGACCTGGCCAAGAAGGGCATCAAGGTCGAGCTCGTCATCGAGGACGACACGGGCAAGCCCCAGGTGTCCATGTCCGCCATGGAAAAGCTGGTGACCCGCGACCAGGTGGCCGGCGTGGTCGGCCCCTATAGCTCCGCCTGTGCCAACGCCGTCTCCAAGCTGGCCGAGAAGTACAAGGTGCCGCTCCTGGTGCCCGTGGCCTCCAAGGAGGACATCACCCGGCAGAACCAGAAGTACGTGTTCCGCCTCAGCGCCACCACCGAGGACTACGCCAACATCCTGATCTCCATGGCCCAGAGCCTCGGCAAGCCCAAGACCATGGCGATTCTCAACGAGAACACCGACTTCGGGACCTCCGGCGCCAAGTCTGCCAAGGCCTACGCCGCCCAGGTGGGCATCCAGGTGATCGCCGAAGAGGCCTATGCCTCAGGCTCCCCGGACTACCGCTCCACCTTGGCCAAGATCAAGGGCCTGAAGCCCGACATCGTCTTCATGGTGTCCTACGTGGCGGACGGCATCCTGCTCATGCGGCAGGCCCGGGAAGTGGGCCTCCTGCCCCAGGCCTTCCTCGGTGCCGGTGCCGGATTTGCTTCTTCCGAGTTCGCCCGGGAGCAGGCCATCTCCCACGGCGTGTTCTCCAGCACCCAGTGGACCACTGACGTGAACTGGCCTGGTGCGAAGGACTTCGGCAAGCGCTACAAGGCCAAGTTCGGCAAGGAGGAAGTGCCCTACCACGCAGCCAATGCCTACGCCTCGATGATGGTGATGGCCGAAGCCGCTGCCAAGGTGGGCGGCAATCGCGAGCGCCTTCGGGACGCCCTGCGCACCGGCAAGTGGAACGGCATCATGGGCGAAGTGGCCTTCGTGGACTACAGCGGCTACACCAACCAGAACAAGCACCAGATGCTGGTGGAGCAGATTCAGAACGGCAAGCACGAGACCGTCTGGCCCACTGCCTACTCTTCCAAGAAGCCCATCTTCCCCTTCAAGTGGAAGTAGGGGGCTTCTGAAGTCCCGATGAGCATGTCATCTTATGAGGCATGCACATCGGGTCCACTCTCACAGTCATGGCCGCGGCTTTCGTTGCCGGTGCCATCAACTCCATCGCGGGGGGCGGCACCTTGGTGTCGTTCCCCGCTTTGCTAGGTATCGGCCTGACGGGCCAGCAGGCCAACGTCACCAGCACCCTGGCCCTGCTGCCGGGGTCCTTTGGCGGGTTCTGGGGCCACCGGGATGACCTGGCCGGCACCAAGGCCTTCGCCAAGCGTCTGATCCCCGTGTCCCTCGTCGGGGGTGTCCTGGGCGCCTGGGCCATGCTGGTCACGCCCCAGAAGCTCTTCGATCAGCTGGTGCCCTGGCTCATCCTGGCGGCCACGGTGCTGCTGGCGGCCAACGATCCCGTGGGCAAGCTGCTCAAGAAGATGGGCGGCCACGAGCGCACCACAGGGTGGTGGATCGGCGCCATGGTCTTCCAGTTCATCGTGGGCATCTACGGCGGCTACTTCGGCGCCGGCATCGGCATCCTCATGCTGGCGGCCCTGAGCCTGTTGGGCCTCACCGACATCCATCAGATGAATGGCCTGAAGAACCTGCTGGCCCTGTGCATGAACGGCATCGCCGTCTTCGCCTTCCTGGGCATGGAGTACCTGCGCCACCCCGGCAATGTGCAGTGGGCCATCGCCGGGTTCATGGCCATCGCTGCGGGCCTGGGCGGGCTCTTCGGGTCGCACATGGCCCACCGGGTGGGGCGCACCACCGTCCGCTATGGCGTCATCAGCATCGGCTTTGTCTTGGCCGCTTGGTATTTCTACAAGACCTACGCCCTTTGATGTAAGGACAAGCTCTTGAGCCTGTGCTAGGTTGGTCCCCAGCCTTCTCTGGAGTCCCCATGCGCTTGTTGTTCGCCGCCATACTGGCCACGGCCCTCGCTGCAGCCCCGCCTCCGGATGCTGAGGACTGCGTGGCCTGCCACGACACCATCAAGCTGGACGTGTTCCGCACCCGCGCCCATGGGGGGCTCCAGTGCTTCGCCTGCCACACGGCCACGAAGAAGCTGCCGCACCCCGAGAAGATGGCGCCGCCCAACTGCGTGCGCTGCCATGACCACCAGGGCCAGGAGTACGCCAACAGCGTGCACGGCAAGGCCCGCAAGAAGGGGAAGGACCACGCCCCCACCTGCATGACCTGCCACGGCCACGCTCACGAGCTGCTGTCCCGCAAGGACCCCGGCTCCCGGGTGGCCCGCCAGAACATGGACGCCACCTGCGGCAAGTGCCACGACAAGGCCCACCTGGACAAGCTGCACACAGCCCTCACCAAGCGCGCCACCCGCATGGACCTCCAGAAGATGCCGGGGAAGAAGTAGCCCACCTTGGCTGGGGAACCCTCCGGGTCTATCCTCACAGCCGGGAACTTCGGGAGGGAGCTCCCTGCGCTGAGCCGACCTCTCGTCCCGAAATTCCCGGATAGGCTGGTGGTGATTGGGCAAAAGCCTCCACTCAGGTGGTGGGATTGCCCGAGGACTTTCGCTTGAAGCTACCCTAAGTCAACATTTGCAGAATGCAATAATAGATTACCTATTCATCATTTTATTAATGGCCGCTGGGCAAGGGTCCGATACCTCGGCGAATGCGCACTCCCTCGGAGCGGCTTCTGCTCGACCGAGAGGTGTTCGCACCGGGGGCAGACATGCTGAACAACCTGCGAATTGGAACCCGACTTGGGCTCGGGTTTGGCCTCATCCTCGCCCTGCTCCTGGTCATTGCCGGAGTGGGCCTCAACCGCATGGGCGCCATCGCTGGCGACACGGAGAGCATCGTCACCCACTACAACCGGCAGCTGGCTCTGACCAATGACATGTCCGAGCAGGTCTTTCTCATCACCCGCATGGTGCGGACCATGTACGTCATGGAGAATCCGGCGGATCGCAAGGAAAACCTGGTCCGCATCACCAAGGCCCGTGGGGCCTATGACGAGCTGGCCAAGGAGCTGGAAAGCACCCTGAGCAGCGAGGCCTCCAAGGCCGAGTTCGCCACCATCCAGGCCAACCTGCTGAAGTACCGGGCCGTGAATGGCAAGGCTCTGGATACCCTCGCGGAGGGCCGCGACAAGGAATCCATTCGCATCCTGTTCGATGAGGTGCGGCCCACGGAGAAGGCCTTCCAGGACAGCCTCGCCAAGCTCCAGAACCACTGCAAGGCCGGCATCCAGAAGCGCTATGAGCAGGCCCAGGCGAGCCATCGCAGTGCGGTGATCTTCTCGGTCTCCTTGGCGGCACTGGCCCTGGTCGTCGGCATTGGCATCTCCCTGACCATCACCCGCAGTGTCACCCGGCCGATCGCAGCCATGGGCCTGGTCATTGAGACGGTGGCCCAGGGTGACCTCACCCAGCGGCTTGAAATCAACTCCAAGGATGAGCTGGGCGTACTGGGCCGCACCCTGAACGACACCAACGAGGGCCTGCGCGAGATGGTGCTGCAGATCCAGGAGAGTGCCCTGGCCATCTCCACGGCCTCAGGTGAGATCTCCATGGGGAACACGGACCTCAGCCGTCGCACGGAGGAGCAGGCCGCCAGCCTGGAGGAGACCGCCAGCAGCATGGAGCAGATCACCGCCAACGTGAACCAGACCGCCGACAATGCGCGGGCGGCCAACACCCAGTCCGCCAAGGCCCGGCAGGTGGCCCAGGATGGCGGTGCTGCCGTTACGCAGGTCATCGCCGCCATGGAGTCCATCAACGCCTCCTCCGCTCGGATCAACGAGATCATCGGCGTGGTGGACGAGATCGCCTTCCAGACCAACCTGCTGGCCCTCAACGCTGCCGTGGAAGCCGCCCGTGCTGGCGAGCAGGGCAAGGGCTTTGCCGTGGTGGCCGCCGAAGTGCGCAACCTGGCCAAGCGCAGCGCTGACGCCGCCAAGGAGATCAAGGGCCTGATCCGCGAGAGCGTGGCCAAGTCCGAGGACGGCAACAAGGTGGCCGCCCATGCCGGGGCCACCATCCAGGAAGTGGTCACCAACGTGCAGCGGGTGACTGCTCTGGTGGGCGAGATTGCCAACGCCACCCAGGAGCAGAGCGTGGGCCTGAACGAGATCAACAAGGCCGTGGTGCAGATGGACGAGGTCACCCAGCAGAACGCTGCCCTGGTGGAGGAATCCGCCGCCGCCGCCGAGTCCATGGACGCCCAGGCCCAGGCCCTCACCGAGATCGTGGCCCGCTTCAAGACCGGCGTCGAAGTCCGCCGGCCGCAGGCCGCAGGACTCAGGGCCTAGGAACCGCAAACTGAAAAGAGATCTCACCGCAGAGAGCGCAGAGAACGCGGAGGCAACTGCGAAAGCATTTGGCCACAAAGAACACAAAGAACACAAAGGGCAGAGAAAAAACTGAATGGACGCGGAGGAAAGCGGAGAAGCGGAGGAGAGCGGAGAAGGCCTGGGGACTTGGGTCTGAGAAGCTCTTTAGCAGGGCCAGCTCTACGTGTTCTGATCCCCGTCATGCTTTTGCTCTTGTGCGTCGAGAAGCCGCTCAGACGCCGGTTGTGCGGCGGAGGGCTTGGTCCAGGTCGGCGAGGATGTCTGCCACGTCTTCGATGCCGATGGAGAGGCGCACCAGGCCGTCGGTGATGCCGGCGGCCAGGCGGTTCTCCCGGGCCATGCCCGCGTGGGTCATGGAGGCCGGATGGCTGATGAGCGTCTCGACGCCACCCAGGGACACGGCCAGGCCCGCCAGCTTCACGCTGTCCATCACGATGCGGCCGGCCTCGGTGCCGCCCTTCAGCTCGAAGGCGATCATCGACCCATAGCCCGTCATCTGCCGTCCCGCCAGCGCGTGCTGGGGGTGGCTGGGCAGGCCGATGTAGCGGACCCAGGCCACCTCGGGCCGGGCCTCCAGCCAAGGGGCCACGATGCGGGCGCTCTGCTCGGCCCGCTCCACCCGCAGGGCGAGGGTCTTGAGGCCCCGGCTCACCAGGTAGGCCTGGTGGGGGTCCATGTTGGCGCCCAGGTTGATGAGCATGGCCCGGATCTGCTTGTGCAGGGCCTCGGTCTTGGACACCACGATGCCGCCCACCACGTCTGCATGGCCATTGATGAACTTGGTGACGGAGTGGAGCACCAGGTCAGCACCCAGGTCCAGGGGCTTCTGCAGGTGGGGGCTGGCGAAGGTGTTGTCCACCACCAGCAGGGCCCCGGCGGCGTGGGCAATCTCGGCGGCGGCGGCGAGGTCCGTGACAGACATGGCGGGGTTCGACGGCGACTCGATGTAGACCACCTTGGTGTTGGGGCGCATGGCCCCCCGCAGGTTGGCCAGGTCCGAGGTGTCCACGTAGCTGGACGTCACCCCGAAGCGGCTCATGTGCTTCTCCATGAGGCCCCGGCTGGGGCCATACACCGAGTCCGTGCTCACGATGTGGTCCCCGCCGCTGAGCAGGGCCAGGTACACGGTGCTGACGGCCCCCATGCCGCTGGCCATGGCCGTGGCGCCGAAGCCGTTCTCCAGCTGCGCAACGTTCTCCTCCAGGGCCACGGTGGTGGGGTTGCCGATGCGGGTGTAGATGTAGCCGCCCTCGGTGCCCGCAAAGCGGTTGGCGCCCTGCTGGGCGTCCCGGAAGGCGAAGGTGGAGGTCTGGTAGATGGGGGTCACCACGCTGCCATGGGCGTCGTCGGGGATGCCCGCATGGACCAGCTTGGTGTTGAATCCGCAGGCTCGGGTGTCCATGGCTAGGCTCCAAGGGCGCCGCAAGGGGGCGACCCTGGAGCCAAGTGTTAAGGGACGCCTGGGTCCCGGCAAGTGATTAGCGGCGGAGAGCCTTAATAACGCTAGAGGCGGCTGGTGCTTTTACGGTTTGTCAGGGTGGACAGAGGCTCCGCATGCCCAGGGGCTGATTTCCGGGGGCGGGTGGCCCGCAGGACAGGGGAGGGGAGCCCCGGATGGATCAACGGACAGGAAGGTGATTTAAAAAAAGAATGAATCGCCACTTGCTAAAAACAGTGGTCGAACCGACATTCGAATTCTTCTGTACCGGGCGCAACAATTCGTCGCCAGGTACGGTTCCTGGAGTTGGGCATGTCACCTTCGAGCCCCATCGTCCGCTGCGCCGGGTGCGGTGCCGTGAAGGTGGCTGTGGCCTGGGTGTCGCGGCCCCTCCCCTGGCTGGCGGCCACCGCGACCCCGGGTCCCGTCTCCGGGGGCCTCTGCCAGTGCTGCTCCCAGCGCCACCCGCAGCTCCATCGCCAGCCCCCCTACCGGGCCCCCTTTGGGTACCCCGGCGCACTTCCTCGGAAACCGTGAAGGAGGGACGCATGTTCTCCTACAAGGCCTTCCTCGAGAACCAGATTTGCGCCCTCACCCACCAGACCCCCAGCGGGGGCGTCTGCCGAATTGGGGACGCTGCGTTCAAGGTCTTCTATACCGAAGACCTGTGGGAGTGGGAGTACCGGGGGGTGACCTACTTCGACCCCCAGGACCTCGCCGAGGCCATCCTTGCGATGGGGCGCCGCAGCCGCTGGCCACTCCCGCCCCCAGTGGACGGGGTGACCTTGCGGTTGCCGGCCTGAGCGCCTGAGATCCGTCCCCGACGAACGGCCTTTGTCCGCCGATTTGGAGTTTTAAGGAGCTCCACTTTCGTGTGCTTCCTGCGCCCTCAGGGCGTCTTCGTGTCCTTAGTGGAGCGCCTTTTCAGTGGCGTCCCGCCGGAGAGCCTTCAGGTCCTGAACCGTGCGACGATCTCCGTGAGGGTGCGGGCCTGGCCGTCCAGGGACTCGGCGGCGGCGGCGGCCTGCTCCACCAGGGCGGCATTCTGCTGGGTGACTTCGTCCATCTGCACCACGGCCTTGTTGACCTCGCTCAGGCCCGTGCTCTGCTCCTGGGTGGCGTGGGCAATCTCACCCACCAGGCCGGTCACCCGCTGCACATTGGCGACCACTTCCTGGATGGTGGCCCCGGCGTGGGCGGCCACCTTGTTGCCGTCTGTGGACCTGGCCACGCTCTCCCGGATCAGGCCCTTGATCTCCTTGGCGGCGTCAGCGCTGCGCTTGGCCAGGTTGCGCACCTCGGCCGCCACCACGGCGAAGCCGCGACCCTGTTCCCCGGCCCGGGCGGCTTCCACCGCAGCGTTGAGGGCCAGCAGGTTGGTCTGGAAGGCGATCTCATCCACCACGCCAATGATCTCGTTGATCTTGGCGGAGGACTCGTTGATGGCCTCCATGGCGGAGATGACCTGGGTGACCGCGACACCGCCAGCCTGAGCCACCTGGCGGGCCTTGGTGGACTCGCTGTTGGCGGAGTGGGCGTTGTTCGCGGTCTGGGTCACATTGCTGGTGATCTGCTCCATGCTGCTGGCGGTCTCTTCGAGGCTGGCGGCCTGCTCCTCCGTGCGGCGGCTGAGATCGTTGTTCCCCATGGAGATCTCGCCGGCGGCCGTGGCGATGGCCTCGGCACTCTCCTGGATCCGGACGACCATCTGGCGCAGACCCTCATTGGAAGCGTTGAGCACCCGCCCCAGCTCGCCCAGCTCATCCTGGGACTGGAGCTCCACCCGGCGGGTCAGGTCGCCCTGGGCGACGGTCTCCATCACCGCCCCCACGGCCTTCAGAGGCAGGGACACCTGGGTGTGGATCACCCAGCCAAGGCCCACCATCAGGATGAGCAGGCCCCCCAGGGAGAGGCCCGCCGCAACCCCGTTCTGCACATTCATGGCGTGCCAGTCGGCACTCACATCCTGGATGGTGACCATGCTCCCGGCAATGGCCACGGCTGGGTCGTGACAGGCGTGGCAGCGGGGCTCGTTGACGATGGTCCGCACCTGGATGTAGCTGCGCCTTCCCTCCAGGTCCACCAGGCGCTGGGGCTCCGCCTGCTTCTGGGTGGCTTCACCCACCATCTCCCGCAGGTCCGCCTGGCCCTCCGTGGCGGTGAGGCTTGAGTTCAGGGCGGCCTCTCTGGTGGTGAACTTCACCTTCCCCTTGGCATCCGTGAGGTGCAGGGTGAGGCTCGGGTTGAGGTCGCGAGCCTTCTTAAAGACCCCGCGCATCTCGTCCACATCACCCCGGAGCATGGTGCCGTCCATGGCCAGGGCCAGCATCCCGGCCACATTCCGGCCCCCCTGGGAGATGCGCTCCGTGGCATCCCGCCGCTCGGAGATGGCACCAACCACCAGGATCAGGGTGAAGACCAGGACGATGATCACCGAAGCCAGGGTGAGCACCTTGGCTCCGAGGGAGCGGCGGAAGTTCTTGGCGGTCACAGGACCCCCTTTTGGGGCGGGTGGAAAGGGGCAGAGATGGGGTCAGTCGCAAGGGAAGCTTTCGGGAAAATGGTAAAAAACTTGAATTTTGAAGCGCTATTCCATTTTTTACTTTGTTGACTCAATGGCAAATACCCAAGCCCAGCCCACGGCCTCGCTCGGGAACGGCGGAGCCGCTCCCGAGGTGTCGTCGAAGGCGCCAGGCGGGCGCAGAGGGCGTGGCCCTAGGGCTGGTTGTCCAGGTAGCCGTCGATCAGCGCGTCCACTGGCCAGCTCTCGGACTGCTTCTGGGTGCCCTTCAGGAAGTTCGCGGCCTCCGGGGGGTTGGCCTTCCGCAGCTCCTTGAGGGTGGGGTAGCGCTCCGCCAGCACCCGCAGGACGGCGCCTTCATCTTCCGTGCCCACAAGCCACCCCGCAGTCACCACGACCGTGGTGCAGCGTGAGCCTGCGCCTTGGACGCACTCCTGTCCATCGGAATGATCCCTGGCGAGGGTTCCATGGCTTGCTGGTCAGGTGCTCGGTGCGGTTGATGGCGCGGGTCGCTCGGTGGTGGCGATGGCGTACAGCTCTCCGGATTCCCTGAGCAGGGCGGTGGAGATGATCGAGAC
>CAITBU010000497.1 GCA_903890595.1 uncultured Holophagaceae bacterium
AAGGAGGGCGTCGCTGATGCCCCCCAGTGCGGCGCGCTGTGGGCCGCCGGCAGCTTCCTGGCGGGCGTCCAGCCCGAGGCCCTGCGCCAGCGGGTGCCCGGCCTCTCCTTCGACATCACCCAGGCCGCCTCCGCCGAGGCCCGGGTGGGCATCAGTGAGCTGGACTACGGCATCGCCGCCACGGGCACCCTGGTGCAGGACGCCGCCGCCGTGGCCAAGCGCCTGGTCTCCACCCTGCCCCCCATCCACCTGGCGGTGCTCGGCACCGAGCGCATCCTGGCGGACATGGGCAGCGTGCTGAGCCACCTGACCCCCGCCCAGACCAACTACATCTCCTTCATCACGGGCCCCAGCCGCACTGCCGACATCGAGCGGGTGCTGACCATCGGGGTCCACGGGCCCGAGCGGCTCATCATCGTCGTGGTTGACGCCTTTCAGCAGGTGACCGCATGAGCACCGAGTTCCGCGCCTCCATCGAGACCGCCCTGCACAACCCCAACCTCACGGGCGCCCTGGGCCGCTTCTCCGAGGCCTACCGCATCAGCCGCGCCAAGGCCTACGAAGGCATCGACTTCGAGGCCGTGCGCGACGCCATCGCCGACATCAAGTGCAACGCCTCGTCCCGCTTCGAGGAGCTGGCCGAGCGCTTCAAGGCCAACGCCGAAGCGAATGGGGCCAAGGTCTTCCGCACCGCCGACCCCGCCCAGGTGCGGCAGTACATCCTGGACCTGGCCCGGGACCACGGCGTAAAGCGCATCGTCAAATCCAAGTCCATGGCCTCCGAGGAGATCCACCTCAACAAGGCCCTGGCCGAGGCCGGCATCGATGTGGCCGAGACGGACCTGGGCGAGTGGATCATCCAGCTGGCCCACCAGACCCCATCCCACATGGTCATGCCCGCCATCCACATGACCAAGGAGGAGGTCGCCGACGTCTTCAGCCAGGAGGTCGAGGCCGGCCAGGCGCCGGACATCCCCAAGCTGGTGAAGTTCGCCCGGGCCAAGCTGCGCCCCAAGTTCCTGGAAGCCGACATGGGCATCTCCGGCGCCAACATCGCCGTGGCCGAGACCGGCAGCCTGGTGATCATCACCAACGAGGGCAACGCCCGGCTGGTGACCACCCTGCCCCGCATCCATGTGGCCATCGTGGGCATCGAGAAGCTGGTGGCCATGTTCGAGGAGATCCAGCCCATCCTCACGGCCCTGCCCCGCAGCGCCACGGGTCAGCTGCTCACCAGCTACGTGTCCATCATCTCCGGCCAGGTGCCCAACACGGATGGCTCCCCCAAGGACCTGCACATCATCCTGATGGACAACCACCGCTCGGACATGGCCAAGGACCCCAAGTTCAAGGAGGCCCTGCAGTGCATCCGCTGCGCCACCTGCCTCAACGTCTGCCCGGTGTTCCGCCTGGTGGGCGGTCATGTCTTCGGCAAGACCTACACCGGTGGCATCGGCACCATCCTCACCGCCTGGTTCGATGAGCTGAAGAAGTCCGAAGACATCCAGGGGCTGTGCATCCAGTGCGGCAGCTGCGTCCCCGTGTGCCCTGGCAAGATCGACATCCCGGGCCTCATCCTCGAGCTGCGCCGCCGCCTGGTGGTGGAGCAGGGCCAGTCCCTCGCCACCAAGGCCATCTTCGGGGTGGTGAACAACCGCCGCCTCTTCCACGGCATGCTGCGCCTGGCCTCCCGCACCCAGAAGCCCTTCACCAAGGGCCGCTTCATCCGCCACCTGCCCATGTTCCTGTCGGACATGACCGACTTCCGCAGCCTGCCGGCCATCGCCGACGTGCCCTTCCGGGACCGCATCAAGGCCATCCAGCAGCCCAAGGGCGGCCAGAAGATCGCCTTCTACTCGGGCTGCCTCATCGACTTCGCCTACCCCGAGATGGGCGAGTCCCTGGTGAAGATCCTCAACAAGGCTGGCATCGAGGTGCTCTTCCCCGAGGCCCAGACCTGCTGCGGCGCCCCCGCCCGCTACAGCGGCGCCTACGAGGTGGCCGCCCAGAACGCCAAGGACAACATCCAGGCCCTGCTGGAGACCGAGGTCGACCACGTGGTCTCCGCCTGCCCCACCTGCACCGTGGCCCTGAAGCACGACTTCCTGGACACCTTCCGCAGCCTGGGCATCACGGATGCCACCGCCGCCGCCGAGCGCCTCGCCGCCAAGACCATCGACTTCTCCACCCTGGTGAAGCGGCTGGTGGATGCCGGGCGCCTCACCTTCAAAGAGGGCGAAGACCTGGGCCGCATCACCTACCACGACTCCTGCCACCTGAAGCGCACCCTCAAGGCCGCCGACGAGCCCCGGGAGCTGCTGCAGAAGGCGGGCCACGAGCTGACCGAGATGTACGAGTGCGACACCTGCTGCGGCATGGCCGGGTCCTACTCCCTCAAGCTGCCGGAGATCTCGGCCCCGATCCTCGAGCGGAAGCTGAAGAACATCAAGGACACCGGCGCCGAGCGCGTGGTCATGGACTGCCCCGGCTGCGTCATGCAGATCCGCGGCGGCATGGACAAGGACGGCGCCCCCATCAAGGTCGAGCACACCGCCGAACGCCTGGTGGATCGCTTCGAATAACCTAGGGTCTTCCGGGATTGCAGGGAAAGAAGTCTCAGCGGAGAACGGCCTGAGTGCTTGGGTCGGAAGAGCTTCTTAGCCGGGGATGCACGGGGAGAACGGGGATAGGGCAAAGGGCGCATCCAGCAGGGGCTCCAGCCCGGGGCGCCGCTGCCGCGCCTCTTGGGGGGCGCGGCCGGGGTACGCCGGGCTGACTTCCGGCTTCGCCGGAAGCCGCCTTCGGCGGGCCCATGCACGGTGGGTCGGCGCGCCTCTGCGCTCTCTGCGTTCTCTGTGGTTGGCTGTTCTTTTTTCCCGAACCTGGTTATCGGCCAGCCTCAGCCTCAAAAGACTGGTTCTTTTGGCGGTGACAAGAGCACAAGAATGCA
>CAITBU010000498.1 GCA_903890595.1 uncultured Holophagaceae bacterium
CGCTCCACGGTCTTGGGGCTGATGCCCAGGTAGCTTCCGATGTCCTTGGAGCGCTTGCCTTCGGCCACCAGCTTGAGAATCTCCCGCTCCCGCCCGGAGAGGACCTCGTACATGGATGGCTCTTGCGGGGCTTCCCTCACGAGGTAGCGAGCGACGACCTTGGTGGCGATGGCGGGACTGAGGTAGCGCTCTCCGGCCAGCACACTTAGCAGGGCGGTCAGCAGCTCATCGGCGTCGGAGTCCTTCAGGAAATACCCATCGGCCCCGGCGCCGAGCGCCGCAAAGATGTGTTCCTCGTCCTTGTGCGCTGTCACCACGAGCACCCGGCTCGGCTCGCTGACCCGCTTGATCTCCCGGAGGGCCTCGATGCCATTGGTACCGGGCATGGACAGGTCCAACAGGACCAGGTCGGGCTGCAGGGCATCGGCGCACCGGATGCCCTCCTGGCCGTCCGAGGCCTCCCCGACGACCACAAAGCTGGGCCAGGATTCCAGGAGCGCACGCAGCCCCTTCCTCATGAGGGCGTGGTCTTCCACGATGAGCAGGCGGTGCGTTTTCTTGTGGCTCATCTTGCCTCCGGGGGCGCCCCTTTGGGGAGGGGCCAGCAGGCCAGTAGCTGGGTGCCAGCCCCCGGGGCCGATGCGACCTCGAAGGTTCCGCCGCTGAACTCGGTTCGCTCTCGCATGGAGGAGAGGCCCAGTCCGGCTCCAGTGCTGGCCCGGTTGACGGCGGCGGGATCAAACCCCGTCCCGTTGTCGATGACGTTCAGGGTCAGGGTCCCCCGCGCCAGGCTCAGGGAGAGGGCGATCTCACTGGCCTGGCCGTGCTGCGCAGCATTGTGAAAGGCTTCCTGGACGATGCGGAAGAGGGTGATCTTGAGGGCCTCCGGGATCGACTCCTCCAGGACCCGCGTCTGCTTTTTCACCTGGATCTTCGGATGGCTGGTCTTGAAGTTGCGCAGGAACCAGTTGAGGGTGGGCAGGATGCCGAGGTCATCCAGCATGGAGGGACGCAGGTCCATGGAGATGCGCCGGACCTCCTCGATGGCCCCACTCAGGATGGTCATCATGGCGGGCGTGCAGGCCAGGTGCCCGCCTTTACCCTCTGCGCCTGACCCCCCGACCACCCGTCCCCCCATGAGCCGAAGGGCACTCAGGGTCTGGCCCAGGCTGTCGTGCAGATCCAGAGCGATCCGCTTGCGCTCGTCATCCTGAGCCGTGAGCAGGCGGGCAGAGAGGCGCTCAAGCAGCGAGGTCTGAGCCTGGTGCTGGTCTTCCAGGCTCCGGTTGAGCTTCAGGAGGCTGTCCTCGCGTCGCCGGCGTTCGGTGACATCGATGCAAAACAGGTTGGCGTAGCTGGCCTCGGGCACTGGCGTCACGAAGCAGAGCCAGTCGGTGCCGCGGTGACTGCTCGCCAACTTGCATGGGCTGCCCTTGCGAAGAACCCGCGCAACGGTCTCACCCAGCTCCGCTGGCACCGGCTCGCCGATGAGCAGAGGCCACTCGACCAGGTGCTTCAGTGCCCCCTCATTGGCATACAGCAGGTGGCCATCCTGGGAGATCCGCAGGATGGGATTCAGGTTCTCCGAGGGGAAGCGGGCCAGGTCCCGGAGGGATTCTTCCAGCTGCTTGAGGGCGGTGATATCCGAGAGCGCCAGGAGATATTCAAGGGGGCCCTTCTCTGCGGGCAGGACCTTGAGCTCGATCCTCGCCCAGAAGGTGAGGGCCTGGGTCCGCAGCATGCGCACCTCGAAGGTTGCGGTGGCAGTGGTCTCTCGGGACTTGGGACGGTGGCGGTAGAAGATGTCCTGGTCCTCGCGGAGGATGAACGCAGAGAAGCGCTGCACCAACAGCTGACCCCTGGGCGAGCCCAGCAGAGAAGCCAGGGTGAGGTTGGCCTTCAGGATCAGCCCCTGCTCGCTGAGGGTGCAATAGCCCACCGGTGCCAGCTCATAGAGGTCAAGGTAGCGGGCCAGGGAGGCGTCCAGCTCCAGCTGCACCCGGCGCATCTCCTCGTTCTGGATTTCCAGCTCGATCTGATGGACCTGGAGCTCATGGATCAGCCGATGCAGCTCCTCAGGCGAGGCCTCCGTCGTGCTGTCAGGGAGCCCCACCAGGCGACCTGCGACGACCCTCTCCGCCTGGCGGCGCAGGTCATCGATAGGTTCCGAGCACGCAGCTCTGAGCCCCTTTTTTGTTCCCGCCATGGGTCACCACCCAAAGGCATCATGCGCCAAATTCCATGACTACAGGGTGCATTCCGGCCCCTGGACCACCGAATTAGGCGCATGCTTCCCACAGCAGAGGTGCGCCATGGCCCGAAGAACGGAACCCAAGCCCAAACGCACGTCCGAGACCCTGGCAGCCTCCCCTCCAGCAATGCCCGATGCCCCGCCGATGGAGCAGGTCGCATCCGACACCCCAGTGCGGCAGGCCGCGACGTCCTTCCCCATCGTGGGCATCGGCGCCTCGGCGGGTGGCCTGGGGGCTTTTGAAGCCTTCTTCTCGGGCATGCCCGCCAAGGCGGATCCCGGCATGGCCTTTGTGCTGGTCCAGCACCTGGCCCCTGATCACAAGAGCCTCCTGACGGAGCTCATCCGGCGCTACACCCGCATGGACGTCTTCGAAGTGACGGACGGGATGGTGGTCCAGCCCAACTGCGCCTACATCATCCCGCCGGGCCGGGACATGGCCTTCCTGAACGGCACCCTGCAGCTGCTGGAGCCGGCGGCGCCGCGCGGCCAGCGCCTGCCCATCGACTTCTTCTTCCGCTCCCTGGCCCAGGACCAGCGCGAGCGGGCCATCGGCATCGTGCTCTCGGGCACCGGCAGCGACGGCACCCTGGGCATCCGGGCCATCAAGGGCGAGGGCGGCATGGTGATGGCCCAGACCCCCGAGTCCACCGAGTTCGCCGGCATGCCTCAGAGTGCCCTGGCCACGGGCCTGGTGGACTTCGTGCTGCCGCCCGCCGAGATGGCCGCCCAGCTGGTGGCTTATGCGTCCCACGCCTTCGGCCAGCCCTACTCCCGCACGGCCACCATCCCATCCCCCAAGCTGGAAAATGCGCTGAAGAAGGTCTTCATCCTGCTGCGCTCCCAGACCGGCCACGACTTCTCCCAGTACAAGCCCAGCACCATCCACCGCCGCATCGAGCGCCGCATGGCCGTGCATCAGATCGACGCCGTCGAGACCTATGTGAGCTACCTGCAGCAGGCGCCGGTGGAGGTGGAGGCGCTCTTCCGGGATCTGCTCATCGGCGTCACCAACTTCTTCCGGGACACGGCGGCGTTCCAGGCCCTCGAAGACCTGGCCCTCCCCAGCCTCTTCGCCGACAAGTCGACAGGCTCGGTGATCCGGGTCTGGTGCGCTGGCTGCTCCACCGGCGAGGAGGCCTACTCCCTCGCCATCCTGCTGCAGGAGCGCATGGAGCTCATGAAGCAGCGCTTCACTTTGCAAGTGTTCGCCACGGACATCGACAGCCGAGCAGTGGCCACGGCCCGGGCGGGGCTCTATCCGGCCAGCATCGCCGTTGACCTCTCGCCGGAACGGCTGGCGCGGTTTTTCGTGCCCGAGCCCGGCAGCGGGAGCTACCGGATCCACAAGGGCATCCGGGACACGGTGGTCTTCTCCGAGCAGAACGTGATCAAGGATCCGCCCTTCTCCAGGCTGGATCTCGTCAGCTGCCGCAACCTCATGATCTACCTGGGCAGCGACCTGCAGAAGAAGCTCCTCCCGCTGTTTCACTACGCCCTGAACCCCGGTGGCATGCTCTTCCTGGGCACCTCGGAGACCGTGGGCGACCATACCGATCTGTTCAGTGTCGTGGACCGCCAGGCCAAGCTGTACCAGCGCAAGGAGGACGTTCGCAGCAGCCGACGGGCGTCCTTCGGCCCCTTCAGCCCCCCCATGACGGCGATTCACGCCTCCCTGCCCCAAGCAGCCGGCAAGCCGGCCTACCCCGTGAGGAACCAGCTGCGGGAGCTGACGGAGCAGGCCCTCCTGCAGAAGGCCAGCCCGTCTGGAGCCCTGGTCAACAGCCAGGGCGACATCCTGTATCTGCACGGCCGCACGGGGACCTTCCTGGAGCTGGCCGCCGGCGAGGTTGGCCTCCCCAACATCCTGAAGATGGC
>CAITBU010000499.1 GCA_903890595.1 uncultured Holophagaceae bacterium
ACCTCCAGCACATGCTCGGCAGGGCGTCCGAGGAGTGGCTACAGGTGTAGCGACCTGGATCTGCTTGGAAATTCCTTACCGCGTGGGTGTGTTTATCCCAACTTCATTGTTTCTATTTTTTATTGTTTTGATTATGCGCCAGTTGGAATGAATCCATTTGATCTTGACGGGCGGAAGTCCCTGTCGTGGCATGGAATTCATCACCTCATCCGCCAGTCCCACCATCCCCCGCTTCGGAGGCACGCTTCGTGTCCACTCCGTCCCATCCGCAATCCACCGAGACCCAGGGTCAGCCCCTGGACTCCCGGGTTGCGTCTCTGGAGGCGGCCCTGGCGGAGGTCCTTGACCGGGTGGCCCTGCTGGAGGCCCGCGGGCCCGTGGCTGTACCCAAGCCAGCCCCGACGGTGGTGCTGGATACAGAGGCCCTGCCGGCCCTGCCCAGCGGCGTCCAGTTCATGGGCCTCATCGGGAAGGTCTGCCTCATCCTGGGCGGCGGCTACTTCATCCGCACGCTGGCCGAGGCCGGCCGTCTGCCCAATGCCCTCAGCGTGGCCCTGGGCCTCGCCTACGCCGCCACCTGGGCCATCATCGCCCTGCGGGACAAGCAGCCGATGGTGGCCACCTTCGATGCCCTGGCCTCCATCCTCATCGCCTATCCCCTGCTGGTGGAATCCACGGTGCGCTTCAAGTGGCTGGCTCCCGAAGTGGCGGCCCCACTCCTGCTGGCAGTGACAGCCGTGCACCTGACCGTGGCCTGGCGGCGGGACCTCCAACCCATGGCCTGGCTGGCCACCCTGGCCTCCCTGGGCTCGGCCTTCGTCATGATGGCCGCCACCCACGCCATCGAACCCTTCCTGGCCCTGCTCCTGGTGCTGAGCCTGGGCGTGCTCTGGCTCACCTACGGCCGCCGCTGGCAGGATCTCCGCTGGCCCACGGCCCTGGCCGCCAACCTCGGCGTGCTGGTGCTGGCCTACCTGGGCGGCTGGACCGGCGGTCCCCCCGAGGGCTACAAGCACCTCAGCCCCGGCCGCGCCATGGCCTTCGCCCTGGCCCTGGTGGCCGCCTACATCGGCAGCTTTGCCTGGCGGATGCTCAAGCAGCGCCGAGCCGCCAACACCTTCGAGCGCATCCAGACGGTCCTGGCCCTGGTGGTGGGCTTCGGCGGCGCCCTCCGGCTCTCCATGGCCTCGGGTTCCGGCGCCGGCATGCTGGGCATCGGGGCCGTCCTCGCTGGCCTGGGCTGCTACGCCGCTGGCTCCCGCTTCGCCCAGGAGGAGGGCGAGACCCGCTCCAACTTCGACTACTTCAGCTCTCTGGGGGGCCTCTTCCTGCTGCTGGGCGGGGGCATGCTGGAACCCCTGCCCCACCTCGCAGTCACGGCAGGCTGCGTTGGCCTCGTCCTACTGTGGGGCGCCCTGCGCTTGAACCGCCTCTCCCTGCGCCTCCAGGCCGGCGTCTACCTCGCCGTGGCGGCCGGTGCCTCGGGCCTCCTCAAGTGGACCTTCCAGGCCTTTCTGGACCCCGCCGGTCCCGGAGCTGCGCCCAGTGCTGCCGCCTTCATCGTCCTGGTGATCTTTGGCATCGGGGTGGCCCACTATCTGACGCGGCCCCCTGAGCAGACCACCGGAGCCAAGATCCGGACCCTTGCCCTGGCCATCAGTGCCCTGACGGTCCTGGGTCTGGGGGCTCTGGTGGTGTGGGCCATTGGCCCTGCGAAGGCCGCCGGACCGGCCGATCTGGCCCGGATGGCCGTGGGCCGCACCGCTGTCCTGACCACCCTGACCATCGCCCTGGCCTGGTCAGCGCGGCGGGTCTCGGGCCTGGACCTGAGAGCGCTCGTGTATCCCCTGCTCGCATTGGCTACCCTGAAGTTCCTTTTCGAAGACCTGACGGTGGGGCACCCCCTCACTCTGTTCCTGGCCTTCATGTTCCTCGGCACCACATTCAT
>CAITBU010000500.1 GCA_903890595.1 uncultured Holophagaceae bacterium
ACCTCCAGGTCGACGCTGCGGAGCACCGGGTGCTTGGCGTCGTAGGCAAACGAAACGTCCTCGAAGCGCAGGCTGGCCGGGCGGGCCGGCACGGGCTGCGGGTTGGGGCTCACGGCCAGCTCGGACTGGCGGTCCAGCATGGCGTAGACGCGGTCCAGGCTGGCGGAGGCCACCTGCACCTCGTTGTTCAGCTTGGTGAGGCGGCGGAGCGGATCATAGAGGGCGTAGATGGCCAGGATGTAGGTGAGGAAGTTATCGGTGGTCAGCGTCCCGGCCTTGAAGCGGCCCGAGGCATAGGCCGCCAGGCCCGCCAGCAGGAACCCGCCCACCAGCTCCATGATCGGAGTGGACAGGGCCGAGGCCCGGGCACTCTTCATGCCCAGCTGATAGAGCTCGCGGTTTCGCTCCCGGAAGCGCTCCACTTCGTAGGACTCCCGCGCGAAGGCCTGCACCACGCGGATGTTGCTGAAGACCTCCTTGAGGCGCTGGAGCAGGCCACTGGAGGCTTCCTGGCTGCGGTGGTTGACCCGCCGAATCCGCTGGCTGAGGCGCTTGATGGGGTACACCACCAGCGGCCCCGCCAGGAACAGCGTGAGGCTCAGCTGCCAGTCCATGAACAGGACCGTGACCAGCATGGTGATGGCCACGCAGATCTCGCGCACCGCCTCGGCCAGCTGGTTGCTGGCGATGCCCTGCACGGCGCCCACATCGCTGAGGCTCCGGGTGAGCAGCTCCCCCACCGGGTGCTTCTGGAAGAAGGCGGGCTCCTGGACGAGGAAGTGGGCGAAGAGGCGCTCCCGCAGGGCCTGGGTGGCACGGATGCCGCTCTTCACCATGAGCAGGGTGCCGGAGTAGGTGAGCAGGCCCTTGAGGGCGAAGAGGCAGACCAGGACCAGGGGCACCAGCAGGCCGTTGCGCAGGGCCGAGGCCTCGGGCAGGTGGGCAAAGGTCCAGGCCCGCAGGGTCTCCAGCTGACCGAAGAGGCCGGGCTGGACCCCGTGCAGGGAGCGGGCCTTCCCATCGTCGAAGACAAACTTGATGGAGGCGATGAGGGCACCCTGGCAGAGGCCAGCCAGGAGCAGCAGGACCGAGGCCCCCGCGATGAGGGGCACGTGGGTACGCAGGTGGTCGTTGAAGAAGCGCAGGAGTCGAGACATGGACGAGGTCCAGCTTAACAGCGGCTATTCGACCGTCACCGTCACCGTGCTCTTGCCGTCTGCCAGGCTGAAGAGCTCCGTGCCCTTGGGCGCGCTCAGGGCCTGCTCCATGAGGTGGTCCAGGTCCACGCCGCGCTTCCCGGCCTGCTTCAGCTGTTCATCGGAGAGGTAGCCGCCCACCGAGCGGGCGAACCCCAGGGCCAGGCGGATGGTCAGGGCTTCCGCCTTACCGCGCTCCTGAACCCGGACCACGAGGAAGCGCCCCTGGGCCGGGCCCGGGGCCTGCGGCTGGGCACCAAGGCTGAGGATGGCAATGCGGCAGGCCTCAGCGGAAGTGCCGCCAGCCTTCAGGCCCGCCTGGAGCACGGGCAGAGCCCGGCTGTCCCGGCGGCGGGAGAGCTGCAGGGCCGCGGCGATGCGGACCTCCTCGCGCTCATCTTCGAGGGCACCCAGGAGCCCGGCGGCGGCGGCGGGGCTGTCCCACTGGCGGATGCCCCAGCAGCGGACGCGGTTGAGGCGGGCCTCCTTGCCCAGCAGGCGCTGGTCGGGGTGGCGATTAAGAAAGTCCGTATAGGCCTCAGCGGCCTCGTCCCAGCGCCGGTCCTGCTCGAGGCTGGAGGCCAGCCAGTAGCGGGCATCGGCGGCCCGGGGCGAGCTGGGCGCGGTGCGCAGCAG
Source organism: uncultured Holophagaceae bacterium (assembly GCA_903890595.1). Taxonomy (GTDB): domain Bacteria; phylum Acidobacteriota; class Holophagae; order Holophagales; family Holophagaceae; genus Geothrix. The sequence continues at coordinate 1,833 of CAITBU010000500.1, forward strand.
GGTCCGGTAGGCCTCGGCGGCCTCCAGCCAGCGCTGGGCGTAGCGCAGGTCCCGGGCGGCCGCGAAGAGCCCCTCGGCGGAGGCCTCCGGTGCTGCGGGAGCCGGCATCCACAGGGCGGGCACCACCAAGGCGAGGGCCGGGATCATGCGCCGGCCTTGGTGAGGAGGCGCTCCATCCGGTCGGTCTGGCCCTCCAGGTTGTGCGTGGCGGCCCACTGGCGCAGCTCACGGGCCCGCTGAACGTCGAGGCAGTCGCTCTCGAAGGCGAGCTCGGACAGCCAGGTGTGCAGCGAGGCGCGGATGGCTTCGGCCTCCTGGACCGGGGCGCCCTGGGCGGCGAGCTGATGGCTCACCTCCAGCAGGGCCACGGCCATCTCATGCTCCTGGCGGCGGTCTTCCTCGCCCTTTCGGCACAGGTCCGGGTTCTGCTGGAAGTCTTTCAGGAGGGTCGTGCTCTGGCGGAAGAAGGCGATCCAGGCGCGGTCCTGATTGCGCTTCTGGGCCAGGGTCTCCATGCGGGCCGTGTCCTGGGCCAGGGCCCGCAGGGACTGCTGGCGCTGGATGGCGATGCCGGCGGGGACGAGGGCGACAAGGAGAACGGCGGCAGCGGCCAGGGCCCAGGTACCGGTCCAGCGGGCGCGGGGCGGCGGGGCCAGGGCGGGGGCCAGGCCCGGGCCATGGCTCTCCAGGGCCAGGTGGAGCTCCAACAGGGCCGCCAGCTCGGCCTGGACAGCGGGATCGTCCGGCCAGAGCTCCGGGCTCTCCAGCAGGTCGAACAGCCGGGCGTCGTCCTGGGGGGCGGCGGCGGGGCGCTGGGGGTCGAGGGGCGTGGTCATGGGAGGGATCCAAGGGTCTTGCGGAGCTTCTGGAGGCTTTGAAAGAGGGTGGCCTTGACGGTTCCTTCGGCGCAGCCCAGGTCCAGGGCGATCCGCTTGACCGGATGTTCGTGGACGTAATAGGCCAGGACCATGGAGCGCTGCCGGGGGGTCAGACCCTCCAGGGCCCCATGCAGGGCCTGGATCCGGCGGCTTTGGTCCACGGACTCCCAAGGGGAAGGCTGATGGGGGTCCGGCGCGTCAAAGGTCTCGGAAGGACTGACCTCCCTGCCTCTTCTACGCAGGTGGTCGGTTGCCGCATTAGCCGCCAGCGTAAAAAGCCAGGCAGCCACCGGCCGACCCTCTTCAAAACGATGACAATGCTGGAGGCACTTAAGAAAAACTTCTTGGGCCAGCTCCTGCACGACCCCCGCCTCACCCTGGAGGCGACGGTGCAGGAAGGCAAAGAGGGGGCGCTCGAAGCGGGTCATGAGGTGGGCGAGGGCCTCCTCCTGACCGGCCTTCAGCTGGGTCATCCAGTACTCGGGCGTGCGCTCCTCCGCTGGGGGCATGCCGCCGTCGGCGGCCAGGGCGGCGGTCGCACTCATGCTTTGGGGCCGCTCGGCTGCCGGAGCAGCGAGATGCCGGGCTGGCCCAGCTTCTCCATGACCAGCTTCAGCTGCTCGGGGGTGAGGGTGCAGCGCAGGCCCACCCGGCGTTTTTCCTGCATGAGCTCGGGGGCCGCGCCAGGGGCGGATTGCACCGCATTGGCGGCAGCCACCAGGCGCTGCAGCCAGGGCGCCACCTGGGAGATCCCCTCGGGCTTGCCCGCCATGGCCAGCTCAAACTGCACGGGAGCATCCTTGCCAACCCCGGGAGTGACGCTCCAGAACATGGCCTTCACGCCCTGGGGGAGCTCCTTGGCCAGGGAGGCATCCAGCCCCTTGCGCAGCCCGCCCAGCAGGGCCTCGGGCTGGAGGTACCCCTGGATGGGGGCGCGCTTGCTGATCCACTCGGCGGCCAGGGCCATGTCCTCCTGGGCGGCCAGGGAGGGCTGGCTGGCCAGGCGGTTGAGGGACTCCAGGGAGCCGATCCACACCTGCCCCTTCTCGTCGCTGGCGGCGCGGATGTGGGCCTTGATGCCGCTGGTCTCCACATCGAGGATCACGTGCAGGGGCCAGTCTCGACCCCCCAGGCGGAGGCTGCCCTCCTGGGGAAAGGCTTCGGCCAGGGCCGACACCAGGGCGGCGGGGTCCTTGAAGTCCTGCAGCTGGACCAGGCCCATGCCCAGGCCCTTCTGCACCGTGGTCTCGCCGCCGGTGGGGGCGCCCATGATGTGCAGGGTCACCCGGCCGGTCTCGGTGCGGGGGTTGATGTGGGCCTTCTGCAGGAACAGGTCCAGGGCTCGGTCCACGGCGGGGTCCCGGGCCAGCAGGGCGCGGATCTCGCCGTGGGCCAGAATCCAGCCGGCCTCGCCAGAGACGGCACCCAGGCTCTCACCGGGGGCGGCCTGCACCCAGGCCGGGACCCGGGCCTTGGGCCGGCAGGCGCTGGTGAAGGGCAGGCAGACCAGGGCCACCACGGCGGGCAACAGGATGGCGGTGGCTGGGATTCGCATGAAGGCTCCACGGGGGCTACGGAACCCCGAGCCGGGTGTTTATCCCAAGGTTACGATCAATCGG
>CAITBU010000501.1 GCA_903890595.1 uncultured Holophagaceae bacterium
CGGCCGCCATGTCACCCCTGACTGCCGCTGGTCACAGCGGGAAAGGCTGGCAGGAGGCCCTGGTGACCCTCGGCTTTGTGAGCGTTGGGCTGGCCATGGTGGCCAGTGCGATTTTGGTCCTGTGGGGGCTGCGAAAAAAGGTTCATCGCGGAATAGCGTGAGGAAAGGGACACCGGCAGTCCTCTGAGACCCTTGTGTTTGTCGAGAACGCAGGGGGAGGTGCCGGTGTCTTGGGAAAAGTGTATCCGTCTGCTCGGGGGCTGGAGTGCCTACGAGCCAGGGAATGTGGAGGTCAGGGAGGCTTCCGAGGATGGGCCACGGGAGGTCTGGATCGCCCTGGACCGGAAGGCCTCCCGGTATCTCTGTTCAGGCTGCGGGAAGCTCCGGCCCCGTTATCACGACGCGGAGGAACGAGAGATCAGGGATCTGCCCATCCTGGGGGTCCCGGTGCGGCTGTTCCTCTGGCGGTTCAGGGTGGCCTGTCCAACCTGCGGCCCCCGACTGGAGGCTCTGGATTGGCTGGATCCCCGCTCGCGGGTGACTCGGCGGATGGCGGAGGATGTGGCCAGGCTCTGCCGGGTGTTGCCCATCAAGCATGTGGCCGAGCGGTGCGGCCTGGACTGGCACACGGTGAAGGCCATCGACAAGGCCTGGCTGGAGCGGACCCTGCCGCCGCTGGACATGATGGGCGTGGACAAGCTGATCATGGATGAGTTCGCCATTCACAAGGGCCATCGCTACGCCACGATCATCACGGACGCGGACACCCGCAAGGTCCTCTGGGTCGGACGAGGCCGAGGCAAGGAAGCCGTCCGACCCTTCTTTGAGTCCATCGGATTGGAAGCCAGGCAGCGTATCCACGCTGTGGCCATGGACATGCACGCCCCCTTCGAAGTCGAGGTCCGAGCGCAGTGTCCAGCGGCCGAGATCGTCTATGACCTCTTCCATGTCGTGATGAAGTTCGGCCGGGAAGTCATCGACCGGGTGCGAATAGACGAGGCCAATCGGGTGAGGAAGGACAAGGTCGCCCGCAAGGTGGTGAAGGGTTCCAAGTGGCTCCTCCTAGCCAACCGGGAGAACCTGACGGAACCCAGCCATAGAGTTCGTCTGAAGGAGCTGCTGGAAGCCAACCAGGCACTGATGACCGTCTACCTGCTGAAGGACGACCTGAAACAGCTCTGGGGCTACAGCCGCGAAGGCTGGGCCCGCCGGGCCTGGAATGACTGGCTGGCCCGAGCCATGGAAAGCGGCATCGCTCCCCTGAAGGCCTTCGCCCGAAACCTCACCAAACGCATCGACGGCGTCCTGGCCCAGTGCCGCTGGAAGCTCAACACCTCAGTGCTGGAGGGCATGAACAACAAGGTCAAGGTCCTCAAGCGCATGGCCTACGGCTTCCGCGATGACGACTACTTCTTCCTCAAGATCAAGGCCGCCTTCCCCGGTAAAGCGCGATGAACCCGAAAAAAGGCCCTGTCGCACGCCTAGGTTGGGAGTCTAACCTTGCTCTGCGAGGGCTGGGCACCGCAGCACCTGTTTGGCCGGTCACCTTCCTTTGTGAGGCTCCCATGGACCCCAAGGACGACCCCTACCGCCTGAAGC
>CAITBU010000502.1 GCA_903890595.1 uncultured Holophagaceae bacterium
GCGATCGCCCCCACCGATGAGACTCTGGGCCCCCTTCAGCAGCAGCACACCAGGCTGGCCCGCCGCCACCTGCCGGGCCTGGGCCAGACGGTCATCCAGGAGCATGGGTCGGTCCAGGCCAAACAGCCGGGAGAACTCGCCTGGATGGGGGGTGATGGCCGTGTCGGGCCGCGCCATCCAGCTTGGGCCGGCCCCTTCCTGGAGGGCGGAAGCGTCCACCACCATGGGACCCTCCCAGGCCGGGATCTCCGTGATGCCCCCAGGACCCACCAGGAGCACAGTGGCCCCCGGGGGAAGCGTGCCTTGCCAGGGCTGGACCATGGCTTCGGGCACCTGGGCGGCCACTTCGGCCCGCACCTCGGGGTCGGTCAGGACCGTCACCAGCCCCGCTCCCGAGCGGAGGGCACCCAGGGCCGCCAGCACCGCCGCCCCGCTCATGCCCAGGCTGCCCGCCCGGATCACCACATGGCCGAAGGTGCCCTTGTGGGCGTTCCAGGCACGGGGTTCCAGGACAGGCCGCTGGAGCAGGGCCAAGCCCCCTTCCGGCGCCACATCCAGGGGGATGGAAACCACGGTGATGACGCCGCAGTGGCCGCGAGCTGGCAGCAGGCCATGGCAGACCTTGAGTGCGCCGAAGCAGGCCGTCAGGGTGGCCCGCACGGCAGGTCCTGGGACCTCCGCTGAGGAGGGATCCAAACCCGAGGGCAGGTCCAGGGCCAGCACCGGGAGGCCACTGGCGTTGAGGGCCGCCACCCACTGGGCGGCCACCCCGGCGAGGGGTCGGGCGGTGCCCAGCCCGAAGAGACCATCAACCACCCAACCCCGCCACGCAGAGAGGGTCGGCCCCAGGTCCACCGGGGTCGCCACCGTGCCACCCAGCCCCTGCCAGAGGGCGGCCTGCTGGGCGGCATCGCCCCGCCAGGCCGGTGCACCCGGGAGACTCAGCACGTTGACCGTGCGGCCCTGCAGCTGGGCCAGGCGGGCCAGGGCCAGGGCATCGCCGCCGTTGTTACCGGGGCCGGCGAGCACCAGCAGCGGCACCTCCGGCGGCAGCAGGGCCAGGGCTCCCAGGGCGGCGTGTTCCTGGAGCACCAGCGAAGCCATGCCCCAGGCCTGGATGGCCCGGTGTTCCGCGGCCCGCATCTCATCGGCAGTGAGCAGAGGGATCATGCCCACAGTCTAGTCCTGTTCCGCCAGGTAGGCCGCCAGGGCGCTGGGGTAGAGGGCCATCTCAGCGGCATAGACCCGCCGCTGGACGTCCTCCGGCGTATCCCCGGGGAGCACCGGGACGCTCAGCTGGCCCAGCACCTGGCCGTGGTCGTACTCACCATCCACCAGGTGCACGGTGGCGCCGGACTGGGCTTCCCCCGCCGCCAGCACCGCCCGGTGGACGTGCATCCCATACATCCCCGGGCCGCCGAAGTGCGGCAGCAGGCCCGGATGGATGTTGAGGATGCGCCCTGCCCAGCGGAGGGGCACCGTGAGCTTCTTCAGCCAGCCGCAGAGGCAGATGCAGTCAGCACCAGCCCGCTCCGCCGCCTGGTAGCAGGCTTCGGAGAAGGCCTCATCCGTGGCATGGTCCAGGCGGGAGACCACCACCACCGGCAGGCCCTCCGCCTCCAGGCGGGCGATGCCACCGGCCTTGGGGGTCGAGGCGATCCCCACCACCGGCACCCCGGGCACCTGCCCTTCCCGGCAGGCCCTGAGGAGGTTCAGGGCATTGCCGCCGGTGCCCGAGATGAAGAAGGCCAGTCGCTTCACTGCAGGGCCGTGAGCACCGCCACATCGGCGATGTCCTGGGGGCTGCAGCCGCGGCTGAGGTCATTGGCCGGCCGGGCCAGACCCTGGAGCAGCGGGCCGAGGGCCGTGGCACCACCCAGGCGCTCCGTGAGCTTGTAGCCAATGTTGCCGGCGTCGAGGTCGGGGAAGACCAGCACGTTGGCCTTGCCGGCCACAGCGGAGCCCGGGGCCTTGCGGGAGCCTACGGACGGCACCAGAGCCGCATCCAGCTGCAGCTCGCCATCCACGGCGAGCTCCGGGGCCTTCTCGCGGAGGATGGCCAGGGTGGTGCGCACCTTGTCCACCCGGGGATGCTCGGCGGAGCCCCGCGTGGAGAAGCTGAGGAGGGCCACCCGGGGCTCCACGCCCATGATGCTGCGGGCATTGCCGGCGGCGGCCAGGGCGATGTCCGCCAGCTGCTCCGGGGTGGGATCGGGCACCACACCGCAGTCCGCAAAGACCATGGCGCCCTGCTCACCGAAGGCTGCGTCGGGATGGAGCATCAGGAAGAAGCTGGAGACGGTCTTGATGCCAGGGGCCGCGCCGATGGCCTGGAGGCAGGCGCGGACGGTCTCGGCGGTGGTGTTCAGGGCACCGGCCACCATGCCATCGCAGTGGCCAGACTGCACCTGCATGGCCCCGAACCAGAGGGGATTGCCCACGGCCTCCAGGGCCTGGGCCTCGGTGATGCCCTTGGCCTTGCGGCGCTCGAAGTAGGCGCCTGCGAGCTCCGGCAGGAGGGGGCTGGTGGCGGGATCCACGAGGTTGGCACCAGCCAGGGACAGACCGAGCGCAGCGCCCCGGGTGGCCATGGTGGCGGGATCACCCAGGATGGTCAGACGACAGAGTCCCTCATCCAGCAGCATCTGAGCGGCCTGCAGGGTGCGATCCTCCCGGCCTTCCGGCAGCACGATGTGCCGCTGCAGGGCCTTGGCGCGCGCCCGAAAGCGCTCCATCCATAGGGTGTGGTTGGCGTGGGTCATGACTGCCTCCGGCTCTGGGCCCGGGATTTCACTGCGGGGGATCGGCCAGGAAGGCCGCGGCGTCCTGGCCTGTGCGGTCCCGGAAGGTGTCCGACAGGCTGGGGGCGCCCGAACTGGGCTCGTCGAGGTACATGGCCTCGACGCGGTGCATGGGGAGGAAGCGGGTGCCAAGGGCCACCTGGTCGGTCTGGCCGGTGCGCACCAGCGACAGGACCTCCTCCCAGGGGCTGAGGTCCAGCCCGCGCAGGGCGATGCCGGCGGCATCCAGGCCCAGCAGGCGGCCCCAGATGCGCTCCCGGGGGCCATGGAGGACCACCACCACCAGATCGCCGGAGCGGAAGGGCATGGCGAGCGGCATGGCGGGACTCCTTGGAGGGATCAGAGGGCAGGTCCTTCGACGATGAGGCGGCCCTCGGTGAACCCCTCCATGGCGTAGAGGGGACCCTCGAAGCCGTTGCCGCTGGCGCGCACCCCGCCGAAGGGGGCCGCATCCAGGCGGAAGGTGGGGGGCAGGTTCAGCAGCACCCCACCCGCCCGCAGCTTGGTCTCGGCCAGGCGGAGGTTGCGCTGGTCCCGGCTGTAGGCACAGGCCCGCAGACCAAAGCGGGTGGCAGCGGCCCGGTCCAGGCCCTCGGCGAAGGAAGCCACCCGGGTCAGCACGGTCACCGGCGAGAAGGCCTCCTCGCACTGGAAGGGGTCGTCCTCGGGCAGGCCCGTCAGGATGGCCGGAGGCAGCAGGGCGCCCTGCCGAACGCCGCGCAGCAGCACCTGGGCACCGCCGGCGATGGCCCGATCCAGGCTCGCATCCACCCGGATAGCCGTGGCTTCATCGATGACCGGACCCACCAGCGTGGCCGGGTCCATGGGATCCCCCACGGGCATGGCCTGGATGGCTGCCACAAAGGCCGGACAGAAGGCGTCCCAGAGATCGATGTGGACATAGATGCGCTGGGCCTTGGAGCAGCTCTGACCCGCCCCGGCCACGGCCGAGGGGGCGATGCTCTTGGCCACCGCCACAGGGTCCACGCCGGCATCGACCACCACGGCACCATTGCCGCCCAGCTCCAGGAGGAGGCGCTTGCCCGCCAGCACCTTCTCCAGGTGGCGGCCCACCCGCTCAGATCCCGTGAAGCTGATGGCAGCGATGCGGGGATCGAGGGCCAGAGCTTCGGCAGCGACAGGATCGGCGTCCGCCAGCTGCAGCAGTCCGGCAGGTGCGTTCATCCGCAGCCGAGCCGCTTCGAAGGTGTCCCAGAGCAACTTCGACGTGCGGGGTGCCTGAGGGCAGGGCTTCCAGATGACGCTGCAGCCCGCGCCCAGGGCCGGGGCCAGCTTGTGGACGGCCAGATTCACCGGGAAGTTGAAGGGCGTGATGGCCAGGGCGGGCCCCAGGGGGAAGCGGCGCAAGGTGGCTCGGCAACCGTCGGCGCCGACCATCAGGTCGTAGGGAATAGCCTCCTCTCCAAACTGCGTGATGGCCTCGGCGGTCGCCCGCAGGGTGGCCTCGGCCCGGCCCACCTCGCCGCGGGCCAGGGTGATGGGCTTGCCGGTCTCCACGGCGATGGCCTGGGCCATGGCCTCCTTGGCGGCGGGGATCTCCTCCAGCCAGGCGTCCACCAGGTTCCGCCGGGTCAGCCGCGAGGTCCCCTGCCAAGCAGTAAAGGCCTGTTCGGCCGCCACCAGCATGCCTTCGTGCGCGTTCGTACCCATGGCCACCATCCCCATAATTTCGTGCGGATCCCGCCGGTTCCTCCCCAGCTTAGCCGCATGGGCCGGCTGCACCGATGAACCACGTCACATCGCGGAAGCCCGGGCGAAGCGGCCTCCGTGGGTTAGACTGGTGTTGGGAGTTCCCAATGACCAAGCCACTCGTACCCGCTGACTTCTTGAAGTCCCTGCAGTCTGTGGAAAAGGCCGTCTCGTCCGCCACCGCCGAGAAGCCCAAGGCCGGCCCCGGGCCCAAGCCCGTGGTGAAGGCCTCCACCAAGCCCCAGGGCAAGAGCGGCGTCACCCACACCCGCATGAGCAACCGCGGTAAGTAGGACCGGCCAACCCCTCAGAGCGACGGCCGCCAGTCCGGCACCGGACTGAGCCGCAGCAGCGTCGCCAGCACCAGCTCCGGGGCCGGGATGCCGTGAGTGCGTACCACCACGGTGGCGCCTCCTGGCACCTGGACCACATGCACCGAAGCGCCGCCGGGAAAGTCCGGGTGGCGGGCCAGGGGCCCCCCGAGGGCCTGCAGGTCCAGGTCCGCCAGCCAGTCCACTGGCAGCGGTGCCATGCGGGCCCCCGGCACCAGCGCGCCAAGTTCTCGGGGCTGCACCAGCACCAGATGCCAGGCGTTGCCCACCTGCCCCCGCCAGCACAGAAAGGGTGGCAGCTCGCCAAAACCAATGCCGCCTTTGCGACGCTCAGGCCAGGCGTGGAGGGTCGCCAAGCCCGCCGCATCGGCGGCCGCCATGGCCAGGACGGCGAGGTCCGGGGCAGCCGGGGGAAGCCAGGGCTCGAGGGTCTCCATGCCGTCGAGGATCGCATATCGGGTAGGCTGAGCCCATGACCATGCCCCTGCAGGGGAAGCCCGTGATCGCCACCGGACAGCAGATCGGCGCCGGATGGAGTCCTGCGCTCTCAGTGGCAAAGGCCCTGGCAGCCCTGGCTGAGGCCCGACGGACCGGGGCCGAGGCGGTCTACTGGCTGGCTGACGAGGACCACGACCGCACCGAAGTTGCGGCCACCGTGGGCTGGCAGGGCGAGCGCTTGCTCCGCCACCGCTTCCGCTTTGATGCCCGCCCCGGTACCGCCACCGGCTGGCTGCCTTGGACCCCTGAACACCAAGCCGAGGCCATCGACTGCTGGGGGCCCCTGCCGGACCCCACGGAGCCCACCCTCCGGGGCCATGTCCTGGCCCTGGGCGCTCCCCTCTGGGCTCGGGGTCTGCGCCCCTTCTCACCCACAGACCCGGCCCGGCGGACGCCCGTCCAGCCAGAGCTGGAGCGCTGGCGCGCCCTGAACTTGGAGGCAGCCCTCGAGCACCAGGCCTCGCTTCTGGAAGCCGCAGGGGCTCCCCTGCCCCTGGACCCTCGCCGCCAGTCGGCCTGGTTCTCCCTGGATCCCCGCAGCGGCCGCCGCCTCCGCCTGGCGCCCGGCGAGCCCCTGCCCGCTGGCTGCTGGCTGAGCCCCGGGGCGGCCCTCCGCCCCCTCCTCCAGTCCCTCATGCTGCCCGTGACCGCCGTGGTGCTGGGACCTGCCGAGCGAGCCTACTGGCGCCTCTGCGAGCCCCTCTGGGAGACCGTGGGCCTGAGCGCACCACGGATCCTGCCCCGCCCCAGCGTCTTCGTGATCCCGCCGGGCTTCAAAGTTGCCCCAACGCAGCTGGAGGCCCTGCGCACGGGGGACTGGGGCGCCCTCCAGGCTTGGCCTGGGGTCCTGCCATCGGGCCAATTCACCCCACCGGCACCGGACGCCAGCTGGCCCGCACACCTCCAGGACCGCTTCCAGCGGGAGCTGGCCCGTACCGCCAACCGCCTCGGCAAGCTGGACCACCGCCTCCACCGGGAAGCTGCAGGGGTGGTGCTCGGCGGCGATCCTGAGCGGCTGCGCCAAGCCCTGTTTCCCCTGGGTCGGGCTCAGGAGCGCGTCCTCCCAGGCGTTCCCTGGCTGCGCAGCGAGGCGCTGCTCGATGCCATCCTGGAGCAAATGGACGGCGCCACGCCGCTGCTCGTGGTGGAGGACCTATGACCTATGCACTGGACATCCTGGCCCTGGGGGCCCACCCGGACGATGCCGAGGTCCATGTGGGTGGCCTCCTCGCCCTGGCCTCGGACCGGGGCCTGCAGGCGGGCATCCTCGACCTCACCGCCGGCGACCTGGGCACGCGTGGCACCGCCGAGACTAGGCGCGCCGAAGCCCAGACCTCGGCCCGCATTCTTGGAGTAACCCGCACGGTGCTGGACTTCCCAGATGCCCTGTTCACCGAAGACGCGACCTATCTTCAGCGGCTGATGGAGACCCTGCGCACCCTCCGCCCCCGGGTGCTCATCCTGCCCGCCCCTGATGACCGGCACCCCGACCACCGCCGGGCCCACCGTCTGGGCCAGGAGGCCGCCTATTACAGTGGCCTGCGCAACCACCCCTGCCCCGGCACCCCCTGGCGCCCGGAAGCCATCGCCTGGATGGGCGGCGAGAACCCGGGCCGGCCCGACCTCCTGGTGGATGTGAGTGCTGTGTGGGACCGCCGCATGGCTGCTTTCGACGCCTTCGGCAGCCAGTTCGCCCAGGATGCCACCCAGCCCGCCACCCGCATCGCCCACCCGGCCTTCCGCCGCGGTGTCGAGGGCCGGGCCATGCACTGGGGCTCCCTGCGCCTGTGCACCTGGGCCGAAGCCCTCTGGTGCGACAAGCCCGTGCCAAAGGCCCTGGTGGACCTCCTGGCGAAGCTGGAGCCGGTGTCGGCCCATTTGCCCTGATGCAAAGTTAGGGCTTCCGGGCCACTGCAGGTGACCTGGCCTGACGCCAGCGATGCTCTGCGTCGGCGGCTTCCACGGTCTGCTTGAGGCCTTTCAGCGCCTCCAGGTAGCCCTCGTGGATGGCCGCCTCGCTTTCGGTAGCTGAGGGCAGTTCGGCTGGTCTCTCCTGCGGGGGCGCCACCAGGTTCAGCCAGGGTTCCCGGAACCAGTCCGCCATGAGACCGAAGCGCCGGGTTTTCCGGAACTCGGCAGCGACGGCCCAGTGCACCGCACCGGGCAGCAAGAGCTTCCAGGTGGTCCGTGGGCCAAAGACTGGCAGGCCCTCGGCAAAGGCCACCACGGAGGGCGGCACCGGTAAAAAGGCCGACCAGGCGATCCAGGCCTGCCAGAGGCTCCGGTTTGCGGGCCAGCGCTGAAGGGCGGCTGCCAGCTCCGGCACCATCCTGCGGGCCTGGAAACGCCATTTCTCCGGGTTCAAGAGCCAGGGCGCCTCGGGACCAAAATCCACGGGGATGGTGGCAGCCACCGCATCTTCGAGCAGCCGTCCCTCCAGGGCTGCCAGCGGCATGCGCGCCCTGGCCAGGGTATAGCGGTCCCACCGAGCGTCCAGCTGCTCCGGGTGCTTGGCCAGAAAAGCATCCAGCTGCTGGATCCGGGCTGGGGCCACGGCGCGTAATTGCAGGGCCAGGCGGGTCGGGTCCGGAGCCTCCAGCCCCGTGACCACGATGTCGGTCTCACCCCGGAAGACGGCCCACCCATGGACCGGTAGCTGCGCCTTCTGGAGCCGTCGCGCGTCGGCCTCGGTGGGGATCTCCAGGCGCAGCTCCTCGGGTCCCCAGGGGGCGAGGTCTGGCGAGTTCCGAAGGGCGGCCCAGCCCTCGGCCCAGCTGGGCTTGCCCCAAATCAGCAACCGCAGGTGCTTCGGGGCCGCGGGCGGGGCCGGCGGCTCCAGGGCCGGCAGCTCGAGCACCTCCAGGAACTCGGCCGGTGCGGGGGGTGGCTTCGGTGGCAAGGGCTTGCTGCTCTGGGGAGGTGTCTCCAGCGGACCATAGATGGGCTTCAGGGAAGCGACTGATTCCCGCCATTGAGGCCCCGCCAGCCGCCGGACCTCCTGCAGAGCAGCCATGGCCTCGGGCCAACGGTTGAGCTCCGTCAGGGCGGCCATGCGCCAGAAGGCCTTGGAGCCTCGGAGGGTCAACCCGTCAGGCAAGGCCGCCTCTGCGGGGGACGGCTCTGGCAGCTGGTCAAGGAAGGCCAGAAGCTCTCGGGGCTGCTGCAGCTCCATGGCCTTGGCGGCGATGTCCTGGAGCAGCGTAAAGGGCGGCCAGAGGCGCCCAGGGCTGGGCTGCATGCGAGCCAGGTCGCCCAGCTCGGGCAGGGTATTGGTCCCTGACTGGCAGACCAGCCACAGCCGGGAGAGCCCCTCCACCCCGGGGCCGTGCGCCTCTGGAACCAGGGCGGCGCCCGTATGTGGGTGCGTCTGCCAGACCTTGAACACGGACTCCCGCAGCAGGGCGACTTCGGGCTGGAGTGCCGGACCATCCAGCGACCCCAGCATGGTCAGCCAGAAGGTGAACATGTCCCGATCCGTCCGCCAGGCGTCGGGTAACTGATTCAGGCGATGGAGAGTCTCCACAACTTCCCGCGAGATGCCCGCAACCGCTTCGGGCTTGGCCACAGTGGCGGGTCGGAATGCGGGCCACCGATTGCCCGTGCCCCCTGTGAAGCCCTCGGCTTGGCCTTGGCTTCGAAGCAGGCGAAAACGAGCCGTCGACATGCGACAGGCGATCATCAGGCGGCGGTCGAGCGCCGAGCCACTGTCCGGATGATGGATCAGGAATTGTTCCAGGGCTTCCCAGGTGGGCTGTAGGCCCAGGCCGAGCAGGTGGTCCCGCAGGGTGGCGCCCGTAGGCAGGCTCACCCCCTCGGCCACGGCCCGGCCCTCCCGGTCCAGCAGGACCCACCGTGGGCCGGCGGGCCAGCCTCGGGCCTGGCGCAGCATGGCGAAGTCCGGCGGAGTCAGGGCGTCCACGCCAACATCCCAGCCCCGGGTCAGCATCAGGAACTGGTCGTCAGCCACCTGATGGGCGGCGATGGGCAGGGTGTCCGGAACGAGGAGGGTTAGAGGCGCATGGGACGCCTGCCGCCAGGTGTCCGCATAGGTCTGCCAGGCCTCGCCCTGGGCCGAGAGCACGGCGCTCAAGGCCAGCGAAGCCAGGCCTGCAAAGCCTCTTCGGACAAGCTTCCACTGCACCACACCCATCCCGTAATCACCCCAGCCTGGAAGCCACCTGAAGAGCTCGTCAAGCTCTTCAGGTGGGTTCGAACCGTATTCATCGTCAACACTCTGCATTAGCCTGAGGACATGAACCGGTTTGAAGCAGAGGTGCTGGCCCAGATCCAGGCGCGAGGTGACGCGGTGCGCGGCCGGGTGCTGGTGGCCTGCTCGGGCGGTGGGGACTCCGTGGCGCTGCTGGTGTTGCTATGGACCCTGCGCCGGAGCCTGGATCTGGATCTGGTCGTGCTCCACGCGGACCACGGCCTGCGGCCAGAGGCTCCAGCGGACGCTGATTTTGTCCGGCAGTTGTGTCGCTCCCTGGACCTGGACTTGGCCGAAGCCAGCTTGGGGGTGCAAGCCCACGCTGCGGCCCAGGGGTTGGGCCTGGAGATGGCCGCCCGGGACCTGCGCTGGGACTGGTTTCGCCAGGAAGCCGCTCACGGTGAGGCCGTTGCTGTGGCCACGGGCCATACCCTCGACGACCACACCGAGACCGTGTTCCTGCGCCTGGCCCGGGGTGGTGGCCTGGGCTCCCTCCAGCCCCTGGCGCCCCGGCAGGGTCTGCGCTGGTCCCCCCTGGCAGAAGTTCGCCGGGCGGAGCTGCGCGCCTATCTGAACGCCAAGGGGGTGCCCTGGCGAGAAGATGCCACCAACCTGGAGCCCTTCACCGCCCGCAACCGCTGGCGGCCCATCCTCGAGGTGGTGCGTGCAGAGGCCCCTGAGCTGGACCGCAACCTCTTCGAGACCCACCTCCAAGCCAAGGAGGCCGAGCACCTGGCCCTGGCCCTGATCGCTTCCTGGGAGGGCACCCGGTGGTTCGTCCAGGACGCAAGCATCGCCCTTAAGAGGGAGTCCTGGACTGAGCCAGAGCTGCGCTGGACCCTGGAATTCGCCTTTCAGCGCCTGGGCTGGCCGAGGGAGGCAGACCTCCTGCGCGGGCTGGCCCCCTGGGTGGTAGATCGCCTGGCACGGGGCCGAAAACCGGCCTCCTGGGGGAATTTCTGTCTAAACCTCGAACCACCCGGGGGGTATCTGCATCTAAGAGTAGGTACGCCACCTTCCCGGGCCTAGTAGACTGGAAGGCCACCCGGGCCAAGGGCCCCAAGGAGTCACCCTTTGAATTCCATGATGAAAAGCGTTCTGGTCTGGCTGGGCATCGTCGCCCTCCTGGTGCTGGCCTTCCGTCAGATCCCCCAGAACAGCCGCCAGGTCGAAATCGCCTTCTCCACCTTCTACACCGAAGGTGTCGGAGGAAAATACAAGTCCGTGACGCTGTCTGGCTTTGACGTCGAGGGCACCTACAAGCAGCCCGAGAAGAATGCCAAGACCGGCGAGGCCATCGAGCGCTTCCGCACCGTGGCGCCGCCCATGCAGGACCTCGGCAAGGTCATCCTCAGCTGGAAGACCGAGGGCCAGATCGAGGAGTTCCGGGCCACCAAGCCCAGCGAGAACAACTTCGCCTACGTCCTGATGTTCTGGGCCCCCCTGCTGGTCTTCGTGGTGCTCTGGTTCGTCTTCATGCGCCAAGCCCAGATGGGTGGCAACAAGGCCCTCAGCTTCGGCAAGGCCCGGGCCAAGGGCCTGTCGGCCAGCACCAAGCGCGTCACCTTCGCCGATGTGGCGGGCTGCGACGAGGCCAAGGATGAGCTCAAGGAGATCGTCGAGTTCCTGAAGGACCCGGCCAAGTTCGTGAAGCTGGGCGGCAAGATCCCCAAGGGCGTCCTGCTCATGGGCCCTCCGGGGACCGGCAAGACCCTCCTGGCCCGCGCCATTGCCGGCGAGGCCAAGGTGCAGTTCTACTCCATCTCTGGCTCCGACTTCGTGGAGATGTTCGTGGGCGTCGGCGCCAGCCGTGTGCGGGACCTCTTTGAGCAGGCCAAGAAGAGCGCCCCCTGCATCGTGTTCATCGATGAGATCGACGCCGTCGGCCGCCACCGCGGTGCCGGCCTGGGCGGCGGCCACGACGAGCGCGAGCAGACCCTGAATCAGCTGCTGGTGGAGATGGACGGCTTCGAAGGCAACGAAGGGGTCATCCTCATCGCCGCCACCAACCGTCCCGACGTGCTGGACCCCGCCCTGCTCCGCCCCGGCCGCTTCGACCGCCGCGTGGTGGTGGACCGCCCTGACGTCAAGGGCCGCCACGAAATTCTGAAGGTCCACACTGCCGACAAGATCCCTCTCAGCCCCGATGTGGAGCTGGAAGTCATCGCCCGTGGCACCCCCGGTTTCGCCGGTGCGGACCTGGCCAACCTCTGCAACGAGGCCGCCCTCACCGCCGCCCGCGGCAACAAGAAGTGGGTCGAGATGGCCGACTTCGAGAATGCCAAGGACAAGGTCTACATGGGCAGCGAGCGCCGCAGCATGGTCATGACCGAAGAGGACAAGCGCATCACTGCCTATCACGAGGCCGGCCACACCGTGGTCGCCGCCGTGGTGCCGGACAGCGACCCCCTGCACAAGGTCACCATCATCCCCCGGGGCCGCGCCCTGGGCGTCACCTGGCAGCTGCCGGTGAAGGACCGCTACAACACGACCCGCGACTACATGGAGAGCCGCATTGCCATCTCCATGGGCGGCCGCATCGCCGAAGAGATCTTCTTCAACCAGCTCAGCACCGGCGCCGCCAATGACATCCAGCAGGCCACCAACATGGCCCGCTCGATGGTCACGGAGTTTGGCATGAGCGACAAGCTGGGCCCGCTCAACTTCGGTGGTGGCCAGCACGAGGTCTTCCTGGGCCGGGACTTCGCCCAGCACCGGGAGATCAGCGAAGACACCGCCCGCCTCATCGACGTGGAGGTCCAGGAGTTCGTCCTGCGCAACTACCGCCGAGCCAAGGCCGCCATCGAGTCCCACCGGGAGCAGCTGGTGACCATCGCCGAAGCCCTGCTGGTGCGCGAGACCCTGGACGGCAATGACATCGACATCCTGATGAAGGGCGGCACCCTGCCCCCGCCCAAGGTCACGGCACCGCCTTCTGCGTCTGCGACCGTCGAAGAGCCCACGACAGAAACGGGACTCAACCCCGCCCTCAAGCCCGCGTGACGGACACTTCTTTTTGCTGGGGACCGCTCCTGGAGGGCGGTCCTCTTTTTCTGGGCATCCTGAACCTCACGCCAGACTCCTTCAGTGACGGGGGCCGCTACATGGCAACGGAGGCCGCCCTGGCCCAAGCCCGGGCCCTCGTGGCAGCTGGCGCAAGGATGCTGGACCTGGGTGCCGAGAGCACGCGGCCTGGCGCTGACACGGTCTCTGAGGCCGAAGAGTGGCAGCGCCTCGCCCCTGTGCTGGCGGCCCTGCGAGAGGTTCTGCCAGGCGTTCCGATCAGTCTGGACACCCGCCACGCCGAGGTCGCCCGCCAAGGCCTCGCTGCTGGCGTGGCGGTCCTCAATGACGTCACGGGGTTCTCGGATCCCGCCATGCTGGCCCTGGCCCAGACCTCGGACTGCGGCCTCATCGCCATGCGCAGCCGCATCGACGATGGCCACCTGGTCATGCCTCCCTACGATGCCCCGGCCCTCCGCCGAGCTGATGAGATCCTGGGCGAGCTGCGGGTGGTCCGGGACCGACTCTGTCTGGCGGGGGTGGCAGACCGACGGATCGTGCTGGATCCCGGCTTCGGCTTTGGCACCACCTACCAGGAGGACCTCTCCCTCTGGCGGGCCCTGCCCGAGCTATCCGGGGCCCTGGGCTGGCCCGCCGACCGCTTCTGCATTGGCATCTCCCGCAAGCGCTTCCTCGCCGCCCGCAACGACACGCCAGACCTGCCCCCCGACCAGCGGGATGACCTCACTGCCGTGGCGCACGCCGAGGCCTCGGCCCTGGGCTTCCGGATCTTCCGAACCCACGCCATTCGCTAGCCGCACCGCTGCCGTTGTGGCAATGCCGTCCAGGCTCTATTCTGGATCCATGAGCCTACGTTATTTCGGCACCGACGGCATCCGCGGGATCGCACTGCAGTCCCCGCTCACGCTGGAGGAGGTCACCCGCTGGGGGGCGGCCTGGCGGCAGGTGGCGGAAGGAGCCGGCGTCACCCGCCTGGTGCTCGGCTGGGATCCCCGCACCAGCTCGGACGCCCTGGCAGCGGCCTTTATCCAAGGCGTCGGAGCGGGCTTCCCGATCCTGAGCCTCGACATGGCCCCCACCCCGGCCGTGGCGTGGACCGTGGCCCGCCTGAGCGCCGAGGGCGAGCGGACCTGGGGCCTGATGATCTCCGCCAGCCACAACCCGCCCGAGGACAATGGCCTGAAGGGTTTCAACGAGCTGGGCGAAAAACTGGAAGAGAGTCAGGAGCGGGCCATCGAGGCCGCCTTCAAGTCCGTCCCGGTCGCCACCGCAGTCGCCCCAGCGCCCACCCACCTCGACCTCGGTCCCTACCTGGCCCACCTCGAAGGCATCGACCTCCCGGCGGACTTCCGGGTGGTGATTGACTGCGCCCACGGCGCCACGGCGGAGGCCGCACCCCGGCTCTTCCGGGGGGCTGAGATCCACTGGCTGGGCTGCCCAGCAGACGGTCACCGCATCAATGTCGGCGTGGGCTCCACGCACCTGGAGGCCCTCGCTGCCGTGGTCGCGGAGCAGCACGCCCACCTGGGCATCGCCTTCGATGGGGATGGCGATCGCTGCCTCCTGGTGGACGGCACCGGGACCCCAGTGGATGGCGATCAGATGCTCTGGCTCATGGTCCAAGACCGCATTGCAGCCGGGGATCCGCCCCCCGGTGTGGTCGGGACGCTGATGACCAACGGTGGCTTTGCCCAGGCCCTGGAGGCAGCGGGCATTCCCTTTGTGCGCACCGCCGTGGGGGACAAGTACCTGCTGCGGGAGATGGCCAAGCGGAAGTGGGACCTGGCAGCGGAAGCCTCGGGGCACCTCATCCAGAAGCGTATTGGACCCAGTGGGGACGGCTTGGCTGCAGCCCTGGCCATCCTGCGCGCCCTCCTGCACCGTCCGGCGGAGCGCCGCTGGGACTGGACCTTCCAGCCCTGGCCCCAGGTCCTCGTCAACGTCAAGGCCCGGGCGCGCCGGGCTGTCCACGACTGCCACAGCCTGGTGGCCGGCATGGCCGCCATCGAGCACCGCTGGGGCCACGGGGTGCGCCAGGTGGTGCGCTGGTCCGGTACCGAGCCGAAGCTCCGCCTCATGGTAGAGGCCCGCGAACAGGCCTGGGTGGACCAGGCGCTCACCGAGCTGGAAGCCGCGGCCCGCATCGACCTGGGCCTGACCTGACATGTCTGCCGAGGTCCGCCGCCCCGTCGATCGCTGGCTGGTGTTCTTTGCCCTGGCCCTGCTGGCTCTGGGCATGGTGGCCATCTATTCGGCATCGGCCATCAAGGCCTCCCAGAACCACAGCGCCGCCACGGCCTTCCTGGTGAAGCAGCTGGTGGGCGGCTTCATCGGCGTCCTGGTCATGCTGGGTTTCTCCCAGCTCGACCTCACCACCCTGCAGGACGATCCCCGCCCGCTGTACGTGGCCTACGGCGTGCTCACCGCCCTCCTGCTCGCGGTGCTCATCCTTGGTCCCCGCATCAACGGGGCGCACCGCTGGATCCGCCTGGGGCCTGTGAGCGTGCAGCCTTCGGAGTTCCTCAAGCCCCTCTCTGTGCTCATCGCTGCCGCCTGGATGGTCCGCTACCGCGAGGCCTGGAAGGACCACCGCACCGCCCTGCCCAAGCTTCTTGGCCTCGGCGGCATTCTGCTGGTGCCACTGGCCCTCGTCCTACGCGAGCCAGACTTTGGGACCACCTTCCTCATCGTGTTTGTGACGCTCATGCTGACCTACCTGGGAGGAGCCCCCAAGTGGGTCTTCGCCATAGCCATCCCGGTCCTCGGTGCCCTGGGGGCTGCCTTCGTGGTGCTGTCGCCCTACCGCCTGGCCCGCGTGGCGAGCTTCCTGAATCCCGAGGCCGACCCCCTGGGCAAGGGCCACCAGGCGCTGCAGAGCCTGGTCGCGGTGGGCAGCGGCGGCCTGCTGGGCGTGGGGTTGGGCGACGGCCGCCAGAAGCTCTTCTACCTCCCAGAGGCCCATACGGACTTCATCTACGCTGTGGTGGGCGAAGAGGCTGGCCTCATCGGCACCGTGGTCCTGCTTTCCTTGTTTTCCGCCGTACTCTGGCGGGGCTACCGCATCACCCAGCGGGCCTCCGGTGGCTACCTGAAGCTGTGCGCCATGGGCTTTGTGCTGCTCCTGGTGGTGCAGGCCTTCATGAACATGAGCGTGGTGCTGTCCCTGGCGCCCAACAAGGGCATTCCCCTGCCCTTCATTTCCTACGGCCCCAATAGCCTCATTGCCAGCATGGCCTGTCTGGGCTTCCTGCTCTCCATCAGCAAGGACACGGCCTAGGGCGCGCGCCCAGCCGAAGGGGAGTCCTCACCCGAGGCGCAAGGGCTCGTCGTCGTCGTCATCCACCAGGGTGATGTTGGAGCCGCCCGCCAGGAGCACGGCGTCCTCGTACATGTTCTTGAGCTTGGGGGCATAGCGGTCGCCCCGAGCCAGACGGGGGTCAGGCTTGAGGTCCACGCCCGTGCGCCGGAGACCGGCCAAGGCTGCGGGCTCCAGCCCCAGCACCGCCCCCAGGGCCTTGAGGGGGTTCAGGGCCAGGTGTTCTCCCAGCCGTTGCCTGAAGCTGAGGGACCGGCCGGTCCAGGCCCACGCGCCCAGGATGCGGCGGAGGTCCAGGGGCGCCTCCGTCCGGGTTCCCCCCCGATCCCAGGGCCAGGCTTCCGCCGCCTGGAAGGCCACCACAGCAGCTTCCACTCGGGGCAGTAGGGCGATGGGCACGGTCCAGCTCCAGAAGGCCTGGAGGGCCAACTCCGCCACAGGAGAGGCATGGTTGGGGAGGGGGTCCCAGCGCCTGACCCAGAGGCCTGGGGGCAGGCGCTGGTTGAGGGCGGCCAGCAGGACGTCCACGGCCTCGGCCGGTTCCCGCTTGAAGACCGCGTCCAGGGTCTCGCCCTCACTCAGGGCCTCCGCCGGCAGGGGCAGTCCCGAGACGAGCAGGGGCCGGGGGCGGTGTCCCAGGTCCAGGGCCAGCGGCAGCCCCTCGAGGCGCAGGGCCTGCAGGAACAGCCCGTGGACATCACCGTCGTCAAAGCCGAGGGCCGATTCTTCCTTAGTGTAGGTGATGCGGTAGGCCGTGCGATGGCCATCCAGCTGCCAGAGGGCCGTGCGCCGGACGAGCGCCGCTCTGGCCAGGGGTGCGATGCGCCGACTGAGCTCCGCAGCCAGAGTGACCCCGGGACCCTCCCGGCCTGATGTACGCAGAAGCTCTGCAGCCTCCTCTAGCAGGTTTTGTTTCTGGACGGAGGTCACCCATGACTCGGTGTCGAGGGTTTCCTTTTCTGCCAGCGCCGCCCGCAGCGCCGCCAGCAGCACGGGTTCCCGAGAGGGGGCCGCAGCCACCACGGCCTCGTGGGCTGCCCGCA
>CAITBU010000503.1 GCA_903890595.1 uncultured Holophagaceae bacterium
AGCTCCAACCGCTCATGGGGTCCCGGGGATTGCCGTGTAATCTACCCGCGATCCAGGGCAACCGCCTCACCAAAAAGGAAGGTCTGGTCCGCCCTTTCAGTGGATCGTCAGGTAAGACCCCTTCACCACGAGCCCCAGGGAGTAGGTCGCGGTGTTCAGGCGTCCTCCCGTGGCCTTGATGCGACCGCCCATCAGCTGAATGCCCCAGGTCTTGCCGCCCTCATAAAGCCAGCCGCCCATGACCTGGATGAGGGGACTGTCGTTGACGGACATGGCCCCGCCGCCCATCCCGACTGTTCCATCCAGCAGCAGACGGTTGCGTCCAAACAGGAGCGGCGTCTGCACGCCGCCACCCAGCATGGCGTAACCCCACCCGGCATCGCCGCCAGCGGAGGTCTGTCGGCCCGATACGGCCAGCCCAACCTGGCCGGTCGCGTAGAGGTAGTCATTGAACAGGCTGTCTACAGCGAAACCCAGGTGGCCGACGGGCTCCATCGGCATGGCACGGTTTGAGTGCTGGGGGGTCTCGTAGCGCATGAACACCGTGCGTACCCGCATCTTCGCCAGATCCAGCTCGCCGCCCTCCCAGGCCCGCTCCGAGGGGCCGGGCTCGAGGGTCCCGAAGGTCGTTCCCAGGCGAAGACCCACCACTTGGGCCTTCAGAGGAGACCCGGGCGCGACCACTCTGCCTACGTCCACCCCCAGGTACTTGCCTGCGAAATAGACCTCCAGCCCCACCTCGGCCTTGGTCACCAGGCCACCGCCCGTATGGAGGCCACCCGCCCCGCCGGTCCCTGCGGCGAGGGTGCCCCGCAGGGCCATGCGGTCCGAGGGGCCAAAGAAGTACCTGGCACCGATGCCCAGAAGCACTTCGTTGTAGAGGTCCGACTGCCGCCAGGAGCCACCGGCCCCTTCCAGGAACACAAACCGGCTCCGATCGGGGCCATACCCAAAGCGGAGCCCAATGTACGACTGGGGCGTCACCGAGTAGGTCCCGGGCAGCCGATAGTCCCCTCCCCACATGCCCCCGGGGGCGCTGTAGCGCTGGTTGAGGAACTCGACGAACCCCTGCCCGACATGGAACGCCGTTCCCTCGGGCAGCAGCGCCTCCAGCTTCGGCCTGGACCAACCCGTGGGGTGACCCTCAAAGCGGAAGCTGCCGAAGTGGTGCTCCCAGGAGAGGGCGAGCTGAGTGCTGTGGACGGTGCCCCCAGGCCAGGTGACGTGGCTGAGATCCAGGCCGATGGCGCTCTTCCCCACCTTCCAAGCGAGCCCGCCGTAGTACCTGAGCATCAGGCC
This sequence comes from uncultured Holophagaceae bacterium, assembly GCA_903890595.1. GTDB lineage: Bacteria > Acidobacteriota > Holophagae > Holophagales > Holophagaceae > Geothrix. The sequence goes on from CAITBU010000503.1 coordinate 1,300, forward strand.
ATGCCCATACCACTGCCCGGGGTAGCCTGCCCCGCCGCCCACGGACAGGCCTGTGGACAGCTGCAGGCGATCGGTCAGCGCGCGGCGGTAGCCCCCCTCCAGGCCAATGGCGAGGGCGCCGCCATCCACGCCCCGGACCGGGCCGAAGATCGTGAGGCCGGCATTGAAGCCGTGCTCGAGCTCCTGGAAGTAGCCCAGGCGCATGAGCCCCATGCGGGGATGGCCCTCGTGGACCATCACCTGCTCCAGGCTGACCTTCAAGGAGGTGTCCTTGAGAACGAGGCGATCCTCCTGGGCCGCAAGACCGGCCGCGACAATCAGGGGTAACCACCCGACGCTCCAGCGCATTGGCATCTCCTCCCGAAGGGTAGCCCCCAACCGGGAGGAGAATCCAGCGGTCCTTCCAGCCCCGGGGACGAGGACGCGCCTCAGGCGGCCTGCCTCCAGCGGAAGGGGTACCGGACCCCGGCGGCCACCGGGTTCCCGGCCTCCGCGCTGCGGGGGAGCAGGCCCATACCGAGCGCCGACGCCAGGATGGTGATGCGGAGCTCCGTGGGGTTCCGGACCGTGCCGAGCGTCTTCAGGTGGTCCCGCAGGGCATCGCTGTCGATGCTCCCGGTGTCGCTCCGGAAGCCCTGGGCATTGCGGATGGCGGCAAAGCCGTCGCCACCTCCGGCCACGAAGGCGTTCACCACCACGCGGTAGGTGGCGGCAGGGAGCACCGCCTGGTAGGCGCCACTGGCATCCTTGATGGCCAGGCTCGCCACCCGCAGGCCCTTGACCGCCGCCGGCTGGACACTGAACCTGACGCCGCCAACGTAAGGCATCAGGGGCGGCACCTGCTGGGGGTACTTGGTCAGCAGAAAGTCGATGCCTTCCTCCAGGGCGGTCTTCAGCTCGGCCCCAGTCAGATCCACCAGCACCAGGGTGTTGGCGAAGGGCATGACCTCCAGCACGTCACCCACCGAGATGGTGCCGGCCGCCAGGTCCTTGCGCACCCCGCCCTGGTTCAGGATGGCCACCTGTGCGTGCGGCACGGCGGCCAGCATGGAGTCCGCCGCCAGCGGTCCGGGGCCGGAGTTCAGGCCCCGCGGGAGGGCCTCGGCCGCGGTGGCCACGGCGACGGAGCGGAACGCGGCCACCTGCTCGGTGTAGGGGGCGAGCTGCGCGGAGAGTCCCGGGTCCTCGGCCACAATGCGGGCCAGACCGGACTGCGTCAGGGTCTGGACGAGCTCCTGGTAGGGGGCTGTGCCGGGCAGCACCATGACGCCGCTGCGGGTGAAGGTATCACCCACGGGCAGGACGGGACTGGAACGCCAGGAGAGCACCTGGCCCGCAGGGTTGAACCGCACCTGCAGCCGCCCGACCACCTGGCCCCACTGCCAGGCCTGGGTCACCAGCACCCCGGCACCGTCGGGGGCCCGGACCACCGTGGGCGCGCCGCCCTCGGGCGTCAAGCCGAGGGTGGCCAGGGCTGGCCCCTCCCCCAGGAGGGTGTGGCTGTGCCCGCCCACGATGATGTCCACCCCAGCGACCTGGGCGGCCAGGGCCAGATCCTGGACGTAGCCGAGGTGGGACAGCAGCACGATCTTGTTGATGCCCGTGGCGGTGAGGACGGCGACCTGCTGGCGGACACTGGTCACTGCATCCTTGAACACAGCCTTGCCCACATCGAGGGTGGTCTGGGGGGTGGTCTCGGTGGTGACGCCGATGATGGCGACCCGCTCACCGTGGACCTGCTTCACGAGGAACGGACTCACCAGGGGGGCCATGCGGGGCTCCGCTGAAAAGTCGATGTTGGCGGAGAGCCAAGGGAAGCGGCTCTGCTCGATCCAACCCGGGATGGGCTGGAGGCCCCGGTCGAACTCGTGGTTGCCGAAGGTCAGGGCATCCACGCCGAGGCGGTTGAGGAAGTCGTATTCCACGGTGCCGTTGAACAAGGTGAAGTAGAGCGTCCCCTGCACGGCGTCGCCGCCATGCAGCAGCAGCAGGGCGGGGTCTTCGGCGCGCATCTGGTCGAGGGTGGTCTTGATGCGCGCCATGCCACCCATCTGCACCGTGGTCTTCACGCCCCCGAGGGTCAGGTCCACAGGCACGGACTCCAGGTGGGAGTGAGTGTCATTCAGGTGGGCCAGGGACAGCTCGAAGGTGGAGGGTGCGCTGCCCCCGCAGGCGAGGAGCAGGCAGGCCGCCGAGCAGGCAAGAACCTTGACCAGATGCATGGCGGCTCCCTGAAGACTGTCCGTTCGTAGGTCCCCGGAGATAAGCCTGGATCCGAAAGACCGCAGTGCGGCCGGCATCGCCAGGGCATCCCCGGGTCCACACTAGCACCTGCACCAGGTGCCCTCCGGGCCGGCGCTTCGCCCAGGGGACGGGCTCAGACCAGGAAGGCGCGCACAGCGGCCAGGAAGGCCTTGGGCTGTTCCAGGTGCATGGC
>CAITBU010000504.1 GCA_903890595.1 uncultured Holophagaceae bacterium
AAGCACTTGGGGCCGTGCTGCACGGCGCATGGGCTCCATCCCGGGGCGCCGCTGCTGCGCCTCTTGGGGGGCGCGGCCGTGGCACCCCAGGCTGACTTCCGGCACTGCCGGAAGCCGCCTTCGGCGGGCCCATGCACGGTGGGTCGGCGCGCAATCGGTGGAATCTGTGAAATCTGTGGATCCGCTTCTGGACTTGAAAAGCTGGGATGGGTCCTCGCCCATCTGCGTCATCTGCGTCATCTGCGGTTCCGCTTCTGCTCTTGATTGGGTGGGGCTGAGCCTAGCCGATAATCGGGTTCCCGGAATTCCCGGATGAACCCAAAAAAATGGAGCAGAAAAAAGTTAAGTTTTAGATAAATTTGCCGATTTTTACTCTTGTTTGTTACTTTACCGCTTGGTCTTTTTGTGGCAAATGGAGATTCTATGCTGCGGAAATTGATCACTTGCATGGCCTTGGCTGCCCTCGGCCTCCCTCTCCCGGCCCAGGACGGTGACCCCCGCCTGAGGGTCAGCGGTTTTGGGACCCTCGGCCTGGCCGCCAGCACCACCGACCGAGCCGACTATGTGCGGGAACCCACCCAGCCCAAGGGGGTCCGCCAGGAGCTGGATCCCAGGCTGGACAGCCGCCTGGGGCTTCAGCTGAACCTGAACCTGAGCGAGAGCTTCAGCTTCGTGGGTCAGGCCATCAGCAAGTACCGCTATGACCGCACCTTCGCACCCGACCTCTCCTGGGCCTTCCTGAGCTACAAGCCCACGTCATCTCTCCAGGCCCGGGCCGGGCGCCTGGGCTTTGATGTGTTCCAGATCGCCGACACCCGGAATGTGGGCTACTCCTACCTCTGGACGCGGCCCCCAGTGGACTTCTTCGGCCCCCTCATGCTGTCCAGCCTGGACGGCGGGGACCTGACCTGGACCGAGTCACTAGGGAATGGTGTGAACCTGCGCTTGAAGGTGGCTGCGGGCCGCACGGCAGCCATCGACAAGGTGCCCTTTGGCGATGCCGGCGGCTATGTCCCCCTGGGGGGGTCCAAGCTCATGGGCACGGTAGCCGAGGTGGACTGGGAGGCCCTGAACCTCCGTCTGTCCTATGCCCAGGCCAAGCCTTCTTCCAAGTTCCCCCCACCCATCACCGACCTCCAGAACGGTCTCAACGCCTTCGCCCTGCTGCTCAACGATCCTGGCCTGGCCCGGCAGGCCCGGGGGGTGGACTTCCAGGAGAACCTCTTCCGCTACTACTCGGTGGGTCTCAACTGGCATTCCGGCCCCTTCCGCCTGGAAGCCGTGGGGGCCCAGGTTCGGGCGGGGGATGGTCCCATTCCCGACCTGAAGTCGGGCTACCTCTCCCTGGGCTACCGGGTGGGCGAGGCGGTGCCCTACTTCCTGGTCTCCCGCATTGTCTCTGACCCGCACAGCCTCTACCTGGGTGCGCTGCCCGCCCTGGGCCCCGAGGCGGCGGCCCTGGCCACTGCCGTCGCCAGCTTCATCCAGCATCAGCGAGCCAACCAGACCACCTTTGCCTTGGGCGTCCGCTGGGACTTCCACCCCAAGGCCGCCCTCAAGCTGCAGGTGGACCACATCAGCGGCGACCCCAAGGACCTCATGCTCTGGCTGAACGTCCGCTCCGACTGGGAGGGCAAAGCCACCGTGGGCTCCGTAACGCTTGACTTCGTGTTCTGAGGCGAAGCCATGCGACCGCGCCCTCCCATCCGCCCTGCCTCAGTCTTGCTGGTGCTGCTGCTGAGCCTCGTGCCAGCCCACGCCGGCGA
>CAITBU010000505.1 GCA_903890595.1 uncultured Holophagaceae bacterium
CCACTTGGCTCTGCAGGCGCTGGGCCAGCATCTCCACCAGGGCCACGGAGCGGTGCTGGCCGCCGGTGCAGCCGATGGCCAGGGTGTGGTAGGCCCGGCCCTCCTGCTGTACGAGCGGCAGGGACCAGCGCAGCCAGGCCTCGGTGCGGTCCAGGAACTCCCGAAAATCTGCCGACGCCAGCAGGTAGGCCCGCACCGCCTCGTCCTTGCCCGTCTGGGCCTTCAGCTCCGGAACGTAGTAGGGGTTGGGCAGGAACCGGGCGTCGAGGATCACGTCCGCATCCGCGGGCACACCCCGCTTGAAGCCGAAGCTGAGCAGACGCACCGCCGTGTGCCGGGCCGGCAGCTCCGGAACCAGATCCGCCAGCCGCTGGCGCAGGTCGGACAAGGTGAGCTGGCTGGTGTTCAGGACCAGGGTGGCCAGGGCCCGGATGGGGGCCAGCAGGACCCGCTCAGCCCGGATGCCGTCGGCGGCGGAGCCTTCATGGGACAGGTGGTGGGGGCGGCGGGTCTCGGAGAAGCGGCGGAGGAGAATCTCATCATCCGCCTCCACGAAGACCACCTGCAGGTTGGGGTGATCCTGGGACAGGCGCTCTAGGAGGGCCGGGAACTCCGCGGCAAACTCGGCCTGGCGGCTGTCCATACCCACCACCAGCCGGTGCATGCCAGGCTGGAGGTTCTTTTCCAGCTCCAACAGAGCCAGCAACGGCTCCAACAGTCGGGGCGAGACATTGTCCAGGGCCGTGCAGCCCACATCTTCCAGAGCCCCCAGCACCGAGCGGCGCCCTGCCCCGGAAAGTCCTGTGACAACGGTGAGTTCCATGTCAACTAACCTAGCAGGGCCAAAGGTCCTGCCCAAGAAAATCGAAGGGAGCCAAGCGGCTCCCTTCGATTTTCTCAGAGGACTTCCCTGGTGACTTAGTCCTCCAGCCCACCGGCCGTGAAGCGCAGCACCCGCTGGATGCCCTCGGGGGGGTTGCCCTGCTCGTCGGGGCCCAGCTCGACAATGTTGCTGGGGGGGCGGAAGAAGTCATCATCCGGCACGTAGGCCGGCTGGGGCTCCACGCGGTAGAGGTAGGAGATGATCTCGTCCTCGTAGCCGAAGCGCATCTGCTCGAAGTACTCGTAGCTCTCGCGCTTGTACTCGACCAGGGGATCCTTCTGGCCATAGCCGCGGAAGCCGATGGCCTCCTTGAGGTGGTCCATGACCAGCAGGTGGCGCTTCCAGGCGGCGTCGATGATCTGGAGGATGGACCAGCGCTCGTAGCTGCGCATGCCCTCGCCGCCCAGCCGCTCATCCTTGCCCTCGTAGAAGCGCTGCACCAAGTCAGAAAGTGCCGGTCCCGCCTGCGTCTGGGGCTGGCCGCCAACCTCGTCGATCTCGGGGCCCGTGAGGGTGTAGAGCTGCTCCACCCGCTCGCGGAAGGCGGCGAGGTCGCGCTCGCCCTTGTCCTGCAGGAAGTCGTGGGCGATGCCCTCGGCGATCTCGCCGGCCACCCGCAGCACGTACTCCCGGGTGTTGCCCTTGAGGATCTCGGTGCGCAGCCCGTAGAAGAAGATGCGCTGCTTGTTCATGACATCGTCGTACTCAAGCAGGTGCTTGCGGATCTCGAAGTGGTGGGTCTCCACGCGCTTCTGGCTGCGCTCGATGGCGCGGGTGACCATGCCCGCCTCGATGGGCTCGTCATCGTTCATGCCCATGGCGCCCATGAGGTTCTTGATGCGGTCACCCCCGAAGATGCGCATCAGGTCGTCCTCGAGGGACAGGTAGAAGCGGCTGGAGCCGGGGTCGCCCTGGCGGCCGGCACGGCCACGCAGCTGGTTGTCGATGCGGCGGCTCTCGTGCCGCTCCGTACCCAGGATGTGCAGTCCGCCCAGGGCCACCACTTCCTCGTGCTCGGCGGCGGTCTGGACCTTCATGGTCTCCACCAGGGCAGCGAACTCCGGGGTCTCGAAGCCGTTGTCGTCGTAGAGGGTGATCTTCTTCTTTTTGGCTTCCAGGCGGGCCATGCCCTCGGGGTTGCCGCCCAGGATGATGTCCGTGCCGCGACCGGCCATGTTGGTGGCGATGGTGACGGCGCCCTTGCGGCCGGCCTGGGCCACGATCTCGGCTTCCCGCTCATGGTGCTTGGCGTTCAGCACCACGTGGGGAATGCGGGCGGCCTTGAGTGCGTCGCCCAGGTCCTCGCTGCTCTCGATGCTGGCGGTACCCACCAGGACCGGCTGGCCCTTGGTGTGCAGGTCCTGGATCTCCTGGACGATGGCCTTCTTCTTCCCGTTGCGGGTGGAGTAGACGGTGTCGGCGAAGTCCTTGCGCACCATGGGCATGTTCGTGGGGATCACGATCACGTCCAGCTTGTAGATGGAGTGCAGCTCCGTGGCTTCCGTCTCGGCGGTGCCGGTCATGCCCGCCAGGCGGCCGTACATGCGGAAGAAGTTCTGGAAGGTGACGGTGGCGAGGGTCTGATTCTCGGCGTTGACCTCCACGCCTTCCTTGGCTTCGATGGCCTGGTGCAGGCCGTTGGACCAGCGGCGGCCCGGCATGAGGCGGCCCGTGAACTCGTCCACGATGACCACTTCCATGCCCTTGCCGTCTTCCTTGGGGCGGACCATGTAGTCCACATCCAGGCGGTAGAGGTTGTGGGCCAGCAGGGCCTGGTTGAGGCCGTGCAGGGTCTCGATGCTGCCGGGATCGTACAGGTTCGACACGCCCAGGAGCTTCTCGGCGTGGTGGATGCCGTCGTCCGTGAGCATGACCTGGCGGTCCTTCTCGTCGACCTTGTAGTGCACGTCCAGCTTGAGCTTCGGCACGATGGC
>CAITBU010000506.1 GCA_903890595.1 uncultured Holophagaceae bacterium
CCAAAGGCTACACACCACGCAGCCAGATACGCTCCGTTGGCCTGGGCAATCGCCGATGTGCTCGTCCAGTAAAAGGGATAGTCGGCGGCTCCTGCTTTGTTGGTAATGCCCGTGCAGGTGAACAGCGGGTCGATGGCCGGCCCCACATTGGCCGGAGCTATGGCTCCGGGTGACCGCGTGTAGTCCACCAGACTCTGGAGCTCCTTGGAATTCGGCAGCCGCCAGTCGCTGTGACCCAAGTAACTCGCGGCATTTTGGGTCTGGGCATAGGCCAGCGCGTGTTCCCAATCCATGCCCGAGCCGCTGTCGGTCTGGGCCCACATCAGGCCCGTGGCCTGATCCGTGAGGGTGCCGTTGCCTTGGTGCAGGAAGCTGTTGATCCCGTAGCTGGCCCCGCGCACACAGCGGACGAGGTGCCTCGGCCCCGAAGCGATGGCATAGCCCTTGATGTGCCCGGTGCCGAAATTGACGCCGAAAGCCAGTTCTGAGCCGACGCCGCCGTCTAGTGAGCTCTCGAGGAGTCCCGAGTATTTAGTGCTGCTCCAGAAGATGGCATGGCTGAGTTCATCCTCGCTTGCATAGCTGATGGTGAAAGCGCTCGTGTCGATGTAGGGCCAGCCTGTGCTGCCATTCCAGAGGGAGTACAGCTCCTTGATGGTCGGGAGTCGCCAGTCGCTGTAGCCGGCGTGGTTCGCCGTGTTCAGGGCTGCTGCGACAGCCTCGGCTTCAGCCAAATAGACCTGCCCGGTGGAGTGGCTCTGCTGCCAGGTGAGACCGGTGACATTGTCTTTTACCGTGAGGCCATCGCTGCTCTTGGTGTAGCTGGATGGGGTGCCCGAGAACTGGGCGTCCTGGCCATAGAACGCTGCCCCAGCCAGGGGTGACGTGATCACCGAGGTGGCATCGAAACATTTGCTCTGGCCGGTGTCGACGATGGGGAACGCGCCGGCGGTGGCCGCACTGCTCACCGTGATGGCCTTGCTCGTCGTCGCCGTGCCGCCGGCATTGCCAGCACTCAGGCTCACCGTGAAGGTCCCGGCGGTCGCATAGGTGTGTGTCGGGTTCTGGACCGTGCTGGTCCCGCCATCGCCGAAGGTCCAGGCCCAGGTGGTGGGCGTGCCCGTCGAGGTGTCGGTAAAGGAGACCGATTGACCCGCCGTGACGGTCCCGGAGGGGGCGGTGAAGCTGGCCACGGGGGACGCCGTCGTGATGGTCGCGGAGCTGCTGCCCCCACAGCCCACCAGGAGGAGGCTGGCCACGCCAAGGGCAAGCAGAAGGCGGGTCTGTGAAAAGCGCATGAAGATCTCCAGCAACGTTGTGGAATGGGCAGAGGAAGGTTCTATTTCGCGTCTCGTACGAGGCGCACGTAGTTGTAGATCCGGATGGCGTCGCCCTGGGGGCCGTGGCCCTGGGGATAGTCGGCTGGGTTGCCGACCTTGGGGTCGCTGCGCTGAGCGCCGGCGCCGTGAACATCCAGCCAGCCCGCGACCCTTGGATCCCCCCCCGTCATGAAGCCCATGGCCCGCCCGAAGGCGATGTAGACGGCATAGCCGCCGCCAAAGGCGCTGGCGTCAGCTCCGCCGACACTCATGTGTGTGGTGCCGGTCCAGTAACAGGGGAAGTCCGCCTTGCCCGCCTCGTTGGTGATGCCGGTGCAGGTGAAGAGCGGGTCGATGGCGGCAGAGGCGGTGGTATCCGGAGCGCGGGTGTAGTCCACGATGCTCTGCAGCTCCTTGGCATTGGGCAGGCGCCAGTCACTGTGGCCCAGGTGGTTCGCGGCATTCTTCGTCTGCACCCAGGCCAGGGCCTCCGGCCAGTTCAGCCCCTTGGCGCTGTCTCCCTTGCTCCACATCAGCTTGGTGGCGCGATCCGTGATGGTTGAGTCACCGTTATCCACAAAATCGTTGGCACCATAGGCGGCGCCTCGGACGAGCTGGATGGGAAACACGGACACGCCCGGTCCGGACCAGGACATATCCAGTGAATAGCCTTTGATTCGCCCGTCAGCGAGATTGACACCAAACTGAGCCGGGCTGCTCGCCATCGTATGGTAGACATACGAAGTGCTGCTGGCGTAGTTCATATCAATAATCCGCCCGCCATTGGCGGTAGAGCCGTAGGCAAAATCAAAGAAGGTTCGGTTAATGAAGGGCGTGAGCAAGGTTGTATCTGTGCCCGTGTAGCCGCTGGGATCGATCCCGGCAAAGGTCATCAGGGAGTAGAGCTCCTTGATGCTGGGCAGGCGCCAATCGCTGTAGCCTCCGTAGCTGGCGGCGTTCAGAGCCGTGATGTGAGTCTGGGCCTGCGCCAAGGTCATCTTGTCCAGCGAATCAATGACGCCATCGCCATTGGTGTCCGGGCTCTTCTGCCAGGTCAGACCGGTGACGTTGTCCTTTACCGTCAGGCCATCGCTGCTCTTGGTGTAGCTGGATTGGGTGCCCGAGAACTGGGCATCCTGGCCATAGAACGCTGCCCCAGCACTGGGTGCGGCAATCACGGCGGTGGCGTCGAAACACTTGGTCTGGCCGGTGTCGACGAGGGGGAAGGCAGCTACAGTGGACGCACTTATCACCGTGGCAGTCGCGGAGCTGCCACCCCCGCAGCCCAGCAGGAGGAGGCTGGCCACACCGAGGCACACGAAGGCCTGGGGTAGAACAAAGCGCATAAAGGGCTCCTGAGATGGGGCTGGACTGGCCGTGTCGAAGGGAAGGTGGGCTCGGCCCGCCGCACTCCAGGAATACCGTTGGCTGACCCCAGGTGACCGACCCCCCATCGAACTGCACTGGGGAGGGACTCAGATGCAGAGGAGGGCCCACGAGATGCAGGGGGCCTGCACCACTTCACCGCTGTTTTTTCAGGATCTTCCGGGATTTCAGGGAAAGAAATCTCACCGCAGAGAACACAGAGAACGCAGAGGAAAACAGGCAAGGGGTGGCTGAAAAGAAAGGAAGGA
>CAITBU010000507.1 GCA_903890595.1 uncultured Holophagaceae bacterium
GAGCCCCCGCCCCTGCCTCTTCCTGGAGCCCGCCTGGAAGCTCCTGCTCTCCAACAAGGCCCTGCTGGCCGTGCTGTGGGAGCTGTTCCCGGGCCACGACCTGCTCCTGCCGGCCTACCTGGACTATCCCCGGGAGCTGGCCCAGAAGGGCTTCGTGAAGAAGCCCATCCTGGGCCGGGAGGGGGCCAACGTGGAGCTCCACCGGCCGGGCCAGCCCATCTTTTTCGCCCCAGAGCGGCCCGAATATGGCGCCGAAGGCGTTGTCTACCAGGCCCTGGCCCCCATCCCCTGCCTGGACGGCTTCCACCCGGTGCTGGGCAGCTGGGTGGTGGACGGGGAGCCCGCCGGCATGGGCATCCGGGAGTCCGCCGGGCCCGTCACGGACAACACCAGCGCCTTCGTGCCCCACTACATCGAGCCTTAGCCCCCACTGACCTGCGCTGGGTTACACTGGACCAAGACTCGGGGGATCCATGTTTGGCGAGATGAAGGTCTTTTCCGGGAGTAGCCACCCGGACCTGGCGCGAGGCATCGCCACCCACATGGGCATGCCGCTGGGGCGCCTGAAGGTGACCCGGTTCTCCAACGAGAACATCAAAGTGAAGATCGAGGAAAATGTCCGCGAGGCGGATGTCTTCGTCATCCAGTCCTCCTGCCCGCCCGTCAGCGACCACCTGCTGGAGCTGCTGATCCTCATCGATGCCCTGAAGTTTGCCTCGGCAGCGCGCATCACGGCGGTGCTGCCCTACTTCCCCTACGCCCGCAGCGACAAGAAGGACGAGGCGCGCATCTCCATCACGGCCCGCCTGGTGGCTGACCTGCTGGAGACCGCCGGCGCCGACCGGGTCCTCACCATGACCCTGCACGCGCCACAGATCCTGGGCTTCTTCCGCAAGCCTGCCGATCAGCTGCTGGCTACGCCGATCCTCACCAACTACTTCAAGACCAAGGACCTCTCCAACGCCGTGGTGGTGGCCACTGATGCCGGTGCCGCCAAGTTCGCCGGCCACTTCGCCAAGCGCCTGTCCGTGCCCATGGCCATCATCGACAAGCGCCGCTTCGACGACTCCGAAAAGGCCCAGAGCGTGGCCCTCATCGGCGACGTGGAAGGCCGGGACGCCATCATCTACGACGACGAGATCGCCACCGGTGGCTCCATCAAGGAGGCTGCCCGCATCCTCCGCGAGTTCAATGCCCGCACGGTCCGCGTGGGCGTTACCCACGCCGTTCTATCGGGCAACGCCATGGAGACCCTCCGCTCCGCCGAGCTGGATGAGCTGGTGGTCACGGACAGCATCCCCGTATCCGCTGCGCAGCGTCTGGCCCTGCCCAACCTCAAGGTGCTCTCCACGGCCGGGGTCTTCGGGGACGCCATCCTGCGCATCCACGGAGGCCGCAGCATCAGCGAGATGATGGACTCATGACCCAGCGGGCGGACCCCTCCGGGACGCCGCCCGGTCTCGACCTCCTGGGGCCCTGCGGGGCCGAGATCGCCTGCCTCTTCACGCCCCCCTTCCTGGTCCTGCACCGGCTCTCGGGGATCTACACCGCCCGGGTGTGCCTGCTCCTGCTCCTGGACCTGGGCTGGGAGGCTCGCCTCCGCCAGGGCCTCACCCTCGAGGACCTCTGCCAGGAGCTGCCGGCCCAGGCCCGCAAGCCCCTGGCCTGGATGCTGCCCTTCCTGGTCGGGGCTGGCCTGCTGCAGTGCCAGGGCCCGTCCTTCCTACTGGTGGGCACACCGGATCTGGACCTGCAGGGACTCCGGGATGAGGTGGAGGTCGCGGCGCCCGGCCACCGGAGTAACTTCGACCTCCTGGACGGCGTGCGCTCCCACATCCGGCCCTTTTTCCTGGAGGGCCGCACCGGGGAGTCACTGCTCTTCGACCTGGCCTTGTTCCCGCTGTGGCTGGCCTATTTCCGCAATGAAAACCTGGCCTACCTGCCCAACAACCTGCTCACCCTGCTGGCCCTGCGGGAGGGCCTGCCCACCGGGGCGAAAGTCCTGGAGCTGGGGGCGGGAGCCGGTTCCTTCGCTCAGCTTGTCGCTCAGCGGGGGGCTGCGGAGGGCTGGCTGGGCCGCATCGCCGACTACCGCTACACCGACATCGCCCTGGCTTTCCTGCGGCGGGCTCAGCGGGACCTGCGGACAACGGCACCGGGCCTGCCCCTCAGCTTCCAGAGCCTGGACCTGAACCGGGACCTGGGGGCCCAGGGCATCGAGGCCGCCAGCCTGGATGCCATCGTCGGCATCAACGTGCTGCATGTGGCGCACAACCTGGAGCGCACTTTGGTGGACCTCCACAGCCGCCTGCGCCCCGGTGGCCGCCTGGTGGTCGGGGAGTGCATGAAGCCCGACCTGGATCGCCCCCTCTACCTGGAGTTCTTCTTCACCTTCATCAGCAGCTTCACGGAGGTGGAGCTGGATCCCCAGTGGCGGCCCCGCCACGGCTTCCTCACGCCGGAGGCCTGGGCAGTGGCCCTGCGCCACGCCGGCTTCAGCCAGCTTCAGGCGACGCCCCCGCCCCGGCCCCTCATGGACCGGCACCCGGACTTCACCGTGGGGGCCATCGCCGCCACGGTCTGAGGCCTCGCCCAGCCCAAACGCAAACAGGCGGCACCGAGGTGCCGCCTGTTTGGGGTGTTTAGGAACCAGGGCCTCAGAACCCCGTGAAGAGCACCACGGCGTAGGCCGCGAAGTCGCCGTTGGGCTTGGGCACCACGGCCACCTTGGCCTTGGAGCTGGCGATGAGCTTGGTAGACCAGGCGGAGAGCGGAACGGGCACCGCCGACATCATGCCGGTCTGGCGGTTCAGCTCCAGCACGGTGGGCTGCATGCCCACGGTGGTGTTCAGGGTCACGGTGATGGTCTGGGGACGGCCAGAGGCACCGGTGAAGGTGTAGGCCAGCTGGCCAGCGTTGTAGGAGGTGCTGATGGTGCCGGTGGGCAGATCCACGGGCAGGAAGATCGCGTTGCCGGCGTCCCAGGCGTGGGTGCCGGTGTTCCACTGCAGGTCGCTGGACCCGGCCGAGAGCACATCGCCGTTGCCGGTCACCGCCGCCACGAAGGCGCTGGTGCTGGTGCTGGTGACGCCGGGGAAGCCCAGGTACCACCAGGTGAAGGGGCTGGCGAAGGCGTGGGTGCGGTCCCCGGCCCGGGGATGCTGGTAGGTGAACCCGGTGGCAGTGGCGGCCTTGATGATGCCGCCGTCCACGGCCCGCTGGATGTCCAGGCTGCGGGCGTGCATGGGCACGGCCAGGGGATCCTTCACTTCCAGCTGCACCTTGAACCCGGCCCAGACATTGGCCAGGAAGCCGGTGCCGGTGCCGAGCGTCTGGCCGCCCTGGGTGAAGGTGGTGTCGGCATCGATGACCACAGGGCGAGGCAGGCCGGCGGTGGTGGTGACATTGATGGTGTTGGTCCGGAGGTCCACGCCGAGCACGTGGCCTTCAGGGGTGAACTCGGGCAGGGCGGCGACGCCGTACCAGACCCGCACCGCCCAGAGGGAGCCGTCGGCCTGCATGCGCAGGGAGGCCAGGACATTCTTCC
>CAITBU010000508.1 GCA_903890595.1 uncultured Holophagaceae bacterium
CCGCAGGCCCGGAGGCCCTGTCGGCGTGACGGCTTGCCTTCGTGCCCTTTTCGGCAGTTCTTCGTGTCCTTCGTGGAGATCTTTGAAGGTCCGATTTGGCGGAGCAAGGCCGATAACCAGGTTGGAGATTTAGGGGATAAAGCGGAACCGCAGATGACGCAGATGGGCAATGACCCATCCCAGCTTTTCAAGTCCAGAAGCGGATCCACAGATTCCACAGATTGCGCGCCGACCCACCCCCGCAGGGGCCCGCCGAAGGCGGCTTCCGGCGCTGCCGGAAGTCAGCCCGGGGTGCCACGGCCGCGCCCCCCAAGAGGCGCGGCAGCGGCGCCCCGGACTGGAGCCCATGCTGGATGCGCCAAGTGCCCTATCCCCGCCTTCCCCGTCCATCCCCGGCTAAAGCTTTTTGCTTTACTGCTTTATCCGTGAAATCCCCAAATCGGTGGCTAAGTCCTTTTGGCTTTTGGTAGGTATCTTCGAAGGCCAAGGCCAGAATGACGACGTCATAAGCCCTGGGGATGACGGCCGGAGAAGGATGGCGCAACTGCATTTATCGTTGCGGCGCCGCACTGAATCTGGCAGACTTAGCCCTTCACCTCCGAGGTGCATAGGTGTTACTTCATCCCAACCACTGACCTGAACTGCCGGGACCAAGTGCCCGGGTGGGTGGCCGCTCTGGCCAGGAATGCGGGGATGGAAGAGGACACGCGGAAGGCCGTTGCGGCCATCCTCGGTGACGTGCGCCAGCGCGGGCTGCCAGCGGTGTTGGACTGGACCGAGCGCTTCGACGGCGTGCGCCTGGACCCGGCCGCCCTGCGCATTCCCGCCTCGGCCCTGGCGGCGGCCCGGGCTGCTCTGGACCGCGACCAACCCGACCTCATGGCGGCCCTGCGGGAGCTAATCGCCAACGTGCGGCGCTTTGCCGAGGGCCAGCGGACCTGCCTGCAGGACCTCAGCCTTGCCCTCCCCGGCGGTGGCACGGTGGGTGAGCGTTGGTGCCCCCTCCAGGCTGCCGGTGTCTATATCCCTGGGGGCCGGGCCTTCTATCCATCGACGCTGGCCATGACCGTCATCCCCGCCCAGGTGGCCGGGGTGGGCCGCATCGTCGGGGTGACCCCGCCCAAGCCCCAGCCCACCCTGCCCGGTGCCTGGGGCGTGGATCCCCTGGTCCTGGCCTGTGCCGCCGAGCTGGGCCTCACGGAGCTCTACCCCTTCGGCGGCGCCCAGGCCCTGGGCTGGCTGGCCTACGGAGAGCCTGCCGTGGACCTCGTGGCCGGACCCGGCAACCGCTTCGTGGCCGAGGCCAAGCGGCAGCTCATCGGCACCTGCGGCATCGACGCCCTGGCCGGCCCCACGGAAGTCCTGATCCTGGCCGACGCCAGCGCCGATCCGGCCTGGCTGGCGGAGGACCTGCTGGCCCAGGCTGAGCACGACCCCGACGCCGCCGCTGTGCTGGTGAGTGCCGACCGCGCGCTGCTGGCAGCCGTGGACGCCGAGCTCCAGACCCGGGTGGCGGCTTCGCCCCGGCGGGCCATCCTCGAGCAGAGCCTCGCCGCCCACGGCCGCCTGGTCTGCGCCGAGCGGGACATCGCCATCGCCATCGCCCAGGCCTGGGCCCCCGAGCACCTGGAGCTGGCCGTGGCCGACCCCGATGCCTGGCTGCCCTACCTCACCACCGCCGGGGCGGTCTTCATCGGCGCCCCCAGTGCCGAGGCCTTCGGCGACTACGGGGCCGGCCCCAACCACGTGCTGCCCACGGACCGCAGCGCCCGCTACACCAGCCCCCTGGGCGTGGCCACCTTCCTCAAGCGCCAGAGCCTGCTGCGCCTGTCTCCCACCGACGCCGCCACCATGGCCCCCTGGGTCCAGCGCCTGGCGGAAGCCGAGGGCCTGCCTCACCATGGCCGCAGCGCCGCCCTCCGCGCCCGCAGGCCGTCCTAGGCAAGCCCGCCCCGCTATCCTCTGCCCCGCTTCCCAATCCGGGAAAGACGGGTTCCCTGCCACCCTCAACCTGAGCCCCCATGCCCCTCCTCCGTCCCGATCTGGCCGACCTGCCCGCCTACCAGCGCCCCCCCGAGGCCCTGGCGGGGCTGCGTCTGCACATGAACGAGGCGGCAGCGGACTGGCCAGCAGCCCCCCGGGACGCCCTGCTGGCGCGCCTGCGGGACCTGCCCTTCCACCTCTACCCGGAGCGCCAAGCCGAGCTGACCGAGCGCCTGCGCCGCCGCCTGGGCGCCCCCGAGGGCGGCCTGCTCCTGGGCCCCTCCAGTGGTGCCCTGCTGGACCTGGTGGCCCTGGCGGGGCTCAGCCCCGGGGACACCGTAGCCATGCCCGAGCCGGCTTTTAGTCTCTACCCCCTGCTGGTGCGCCGCCACGGCGGTCAGGTCCGCTCGGTTTCGCAGGGCACAGGCTTCCCCCTGGCGCCCTGGTTCGAGGCCCTGGACTGCCGTCAGGTCTGGCTCACCCTGCCCAACAACCCCACCGGGGCCTGGTGCTCACCGGAGGCGCTGGAGCCCCTGCTGGAAGCCGCCGCCGCCCGGCCCGAGCCGCCCCTGGTGGTGCTGGATGAGGCCTACGCCGAGTTCGCCCCCGCCACCCACCGCCTCGCCGTGGACCGCTATCCGAACGTGGTGCTGCTGCGCACCTTCAGCAAGGCCCTGGCCTCGGCCGGCTGGCGCCTGGGCTACCTGCTCGGTGACCCCACTCTCATCGCCCGCCTCACCGCCCTGCAGCTGCCCTACTCCCTGCCCTCGGCCAGCCTCGAAGCCCTGGATGTGGCCCTCGACTTCGCCGCCGAGTTCGAGCCCGCCGTGCGGGCCCTGCCGGAGCGCCGCGACCGGTTCGCGGCGGCCCTCTCGGTCCACGCTGCGGCGCCCAGCGCCGGCAACTTCCTGCACCTCACCCCGGACCCCGCGCCCCTGCTGGAGCCCGCCGGGGTGAAGGTGCGCCGCCTCCCCGGCACCGACGCCGCCCGCCTCAGTGTGGGCAGCGAAGCCGACATGGCCCGCGTGGCCGGCCTGCTGGGGGCGACCCTGCCGGCCCCAGCGCCCCGGCCCCGCCGCCGCCTCCTGGCCCTGGACGTGGATGGCGTGCTCATCGATGCGGACCGCAGCTTCCTGGAGGCCGTGGCTCGGGCCTTGGCTGAGCTGCGCCCCACCCTGCCCTGGTCCGACGGCTGCTTCCGCGCCTTCAAGCGGCTGGGCGGCTTCAACAACGACTTCCGCCTCACCGCCGGTGCCCTGGCCCTGGCCGAGACCTTTGGCGATGTGGACCTGCAGCCCCTCGTGGAGGGCGCCACGGGCGGCTTCCCGGACCTTGACGCCCGCATCGCCGCCCTGGAGCCCTTTGCCCAGACCGTGGTGCAGAAGCACTATGCCGACACGGTGCTCCTCGAGCAGCCCCTGGCCACCCTGACCGAGCTGCAGGCCACGGGCTGGGAGCTGGCGGTGCTCACGGGCCGTCCCCCCGAGGAAGTCCTGCTGGCCTGGAAGGTGCTCCAGTTCAGCCTGCCCGCCATCGGCGATGCCGCCCCCCACCTGCGCAAGCCTGAGCCCGCTGGCCTGCTGCAGCTGGCCGATGCCTTCCGTGCCGAGGAGATCGTCTTCGCCGGGGATACGGTGGATGACGCCCGCTGCCTGCGCACCGCTGCGGCCCTGCGCCCCGACCTC
>CAITBU010000509.1 GCA_903890595.1 uncultured Holophagaceae bacterium
AGCTCGTGGAGGCCCCGGTAGCCGTCGGGGATCTCCCGCTTCATCTCCGGGTACTGCACGGTGTAGCGGTTGGGGGTGGTGGTGAACAGGTTCCGAATGAAGTGACCGAACGTGATGGCCATGCCCTGCAGCACCGGCCAGACGTAGGTGCGGTCCAGCCAGGTCAGTTCCACCTTCTTGACGATTACGCCCATCGCCCTCTCCTCAGTGTCCCTGGCTCATGCGCCAGGCGTGGAAGACCAGATTGGCCATGGACAGCGGCAGCATCACCTTCCAGCCCAGATGCATGAGCTGGTCGTAGCGGAAGCGCGGCAGGGTCCACCGCACCCACACAAAGACCCAGGCGAAGAACAGGAGCTTCAGCACGAAGCTGGCCACGGACAGCATCACCGTGGGGTCCTTGACGAAGGGCACCTGCCAGCCACCGAAGTAGAGCGTGGCGATGAGGGCCGAGGCCGTCATCAGGTGGGAGTACTCCGCCAGGGCCAGCAGGCTGAACTTCATGCTGCCGTATTCGGTGTTGAAGCCCGCCACGATCTCGCTCTCGCCCTCGGCGAAGTCGAAGGGCAGGCGATTGGTCTCGGCGAACATGCAGGTGAAGAAGACCAGGAAGCCCAGGGGCTGCCGCACCACAAACCAGGTCCAGGGGGTGTGGCCCTGGGCCTTGATGACCTCAGAGGGGTCGTAGCCGTTGGCGGACATGAAGATCGCGATGACCGCCAGGCTGATGCCGATCTCGTAGCTGACCATGGTGGCCGAGGCGCGCATGCCGCCGAGGATTGACCACTTGTTGTTGCTGGACCAGGCTGCCACCAGCACGCCGTAGACGGCCATGCCGCCGATGGCCAGGGGGTACAGCATGCCCATGCCGTTGCCGGGATCCAGGACGGAGAGGTGGTAGGTCACCCCGCCGCTGACGAAGCTCCGGCCAAACGGAATGATGGCGAAGCCCATGAGGGCCGGGACGAAGGCGAGGAAGGGAGCCAGCCAGAACAGACCCTTGTTGGCCTGGGCCGGGACCAGATCCTCCTTGAAGAAGAACTTGATGCCGTCCGCAAGGAGCTGGGCGAGGCCGATGATCCGGATCTTGCCGAACAGCGCGGCCCGGTTGGGGCCGATGCGGTCCTGGATCATGGCCGATCCCCGCCGTTCCACCCACGTCCACACGGACGCCAGGAGCATGACGGCGGAAAAGACGATGATCACCTTCACCACCATCCAGGCGGTGGCGGGCGACGTGTGTAGCAGGCTTGCGAGCTTGTCCATGGATGGCTTCCCCGCAGGGCCACCCGCGGGGAGGCCCAACCCTCTGAGACTATCAGACTAGGCCGTTCCGGACACCGAGGGAAACTACCCCAGAGGGGCCTCTGCGACCTAGGTCACAGGGGGGCCAAAGCTGGCGCTTTGGCCCATCGGGCAAAAAGAGAGACCCCAGGATTTCCGTGCGCCGCAGGCGCACCACGAGGAATCGTGGGCGAAGCCCGCGATTCCTCAGCCTTTGGCTTCGATCTTGACCCAGGAATCCTTCAGCCCCACGGTCCGGTTGAAGACGGGCTTCCCGGTGGCGCTGTCCGGGTCCACCACGAAGTAGCCGGTGCGCTCGAACTGGAAGCGCTCGCCGGGCAGGGCCGCCCCCAGGCTGGGCTCGAGGCGGGCCTCCCTGAGGGTCTCCAGGCTGGCGGGGTTGAGGAGGGTCTTCCAGTCCTGGCCTTCCGCCACGTCCATGGGGTCCTCCTGGCTGAAGAGGGGCTCGTAGAGCCGTACCTCTGCGGGGATGCCATGGACCGCGCTCACCCAGTGCAGGGTGCCCTTCACCTTGCGGCCGTCCGGTGCGTTGCCGCCCCGGCTGGCGGGATCCCAGGTGCAGCGCAGCTCCACCACCTGGCCGGCGGCGTCTCTGAGGACTTCCTGGCAGGTGACCAGACAGGCGCCGCGCAGGCGTACTTCGGCGCCCGGCGCCAGACGGAACCACTTCTTGGGGGCCTCCTCGCGGAAGTCGTCGTGGTCGATGAACAGCTCCCGGGTGAAGGGCATGGTCCGGGTCCCCATGGTCGTGTCCTCGGGGTGGTTGGGCAGCTCGACCTCGAAGGCCTCGTTGTCGCCCATGTTGGTGATGACCACCTTCAGGGGGCGCAGCACCGCCATGCGGCGCGGGGCCCGCTGCTCCAGGTCCTCCCGGATGCAGAAGTCCAGCAAGCCGGCGTCAGCCACCATGTCCCGCTTGGCCACGCCCACCCGCTCGGCGAAGGCCCGCACGGACTCCGGGGTGAAGCCTCGCCGTCGCAGGCCGCAGATGGTGGGCATGCGGGGATCGTCCCAGCCCCGCACGATGCCGTCCTGGACCAGCTGCAGCAGGCGCCGCTTGCTCATGACGGTGTAGGTGAGGTTGAGGCGGGCGAACTCGATCTGGCGCGGCAGGGGCCGCTGGAAGAATGTCCCCTCCGTGTCCTGCTCCAGGAACCAGTCGTAGAGGGGGCGATGGTCCTCGAACTCCAGGGTGCAGATGGAGTGGGTGATGGTCTCCAGAGCGTCGGACACGCCGTGGGCATAGTCGTACATGGGGTAGATGCACCAGGCATCACCCGTACGGTGGTGGTGGGCCCGGCGGATGCGGTACATGAGCGGATCCCGCAGGTTCATGTTGCCGCTGTGCATGTCGATCTTGGCGCGCAGTACCCGGGAGCCG
>CAITBU010000510.1 GCA_903890595.1 uncultured Holophagaceae bacterium
GGCCCAGGCGGCCACCGGCTGGGAGAGGCCATTGCCCAGCAGGCGGTAGCGGGCCTCCAGGGACAGGCCCTCGGGAAAGCGCAGGTCCCCCGGCAGGCCCAGCAGGCGGGCCACCTCAGACGGCGAGAAGCGCCGCACGCCCTGCGGGGTCCGGAGAAACGAGCCGCTGCCCACATAGCGCCGGCCATAACCGCCGATGAAGCAGGTGCTGCGCCGGTCCCCGGCTTCCACCACATCCAGGCCATGGCGGTGGCGGGCGAACACCTCGGGACTGAGGTAGAGAGTTGGATCCTCCACAGGGTCCAGAAAGGCCGCCAGGAGCTGCGGCTCCCGCTGGGGGAGGGGGAGGGACACCAGCGGCCGCCGGGAGGCCACCACATAGACCCGGGGCCGCTGGTTGGGCAGTCCAAAGCTGCTGGGACAGGCCTCCAGGTCCAGCCACTCCAGGCCCTGGGCCTGGAGCCGCTCAGTGAGCAGCTGATGGGCGTCCGAACCCAGGAAGCCCAGGACATTTTCCAGCACGAGGCGCTCGGGCGGAGCCTCCTGGAGGACGTCCATGAGGTGGCGGAAGGCCCGACAGCGGAGATCCGCCAGCCCCTCGCGGTTGCCCATGCGGCAGAAGGGTTGGCAGGGGGGACTCAGCAGCCAGGTATCGGCTCCGTGGGCGGCCAGCGTCCTGGACGCCACCGCGGCCAGCTCCTGGGGGTGGGGCTGCTCGCCGTGGTTCAGCGCATAGGTGGCGTTGGCGGCCTCGCTCACGTCGTAGGCCGCCACCACCCTGCCCCGGTCCCCGAGGGCGCAACGCCAGCCCCCCAGGCCCGAGAAGAGCTCCAGGACGCGCATCAGCCGCAACCGCAGCCGCTGCCACACCCTCCGCAGGCAGCCTGGAGGGTGGTGGCCTTGGCCAGTCCCTGCCCAGCGATAAAGATCCGGATGGCCAGGGCCAGGGCGGTCACGGCATCAGCCCAGGGCAGTCGCAGCCCAAGCAGGCTGCCCACCGCCAGGAGCATGGCCAGCTCAAGCAGGACCTGGGATCGCGCCGCATCCAGCTCCAGCGCAGGGTGCAGGCCCACCAGCCTGCGCTTGGCACCCCAGAGGCAGACGATCAGGAGCAGCGCCACCGGGGGCAGCCCCCAGCTGGTGACAGTCGGGGTGGGCAGCCACCCTCCCTGCAGCGCCAGCAGAGCCAGGCCAGCCAGGCCCAGGGCCAGGAGGCGCAGCAGGTGGGCCGTGGTGCGCAGGGTCAGCCGATCCCGCTCGAGGCCCTCGTTGCCCAGACCCCCCCGGAGGCGGAAGCCCAGGCTGAGGGCCGGGGGAACCTGCAGGAGACAGAGCACGCCAAACCCACCCAGGGCGATGGCACCCTGGGTCCACCCCAGCCACAGCGCGGCAGGCCCGAGGTGCAGACAGACCAGCACGGTGAGGCGCGTGAGCCAGAGGGACCGACTGAGGTCCGCCGTCATCGGGTCAGCTTGCGGTACTTGATGCGGTGGGGATCGAAGGGCTTGAGGCCCAGGACATCGCGGCGGTACGCCTCGTACTGGCTGTAGTTCCCGTCGAAGAACTGCACCTGGGAGTCCCCCTCAAAGGCCAGGATGTGGGTGGCCAGGCGATCCAGGAACCAGCGGTCGTGGCTCACCAGCACGGCACTGCCGGCGAAGGACTCGATGGCCTCTTCCAGGGCCCGCATGGTGTTCACGTCCAGGTCGTTGGTGGGCTCATCGAAGAAGAGCAAGTTGGCTTCGCTCTTCAGGGTGAGGGCCAGGTTCAGGCGGTTCTGCTGGCCGCCGCTGAGCTCGCCGACCTTCTTCTGCTGGGAGTCCCCGGAGAAGCCGAAGCGGCTGAGCCAGGCCCGGGCATTGATGAGCTTGCCGCCCAGCTCGATCTGTTCGTAGCCACCGGAGACGGCCTCGAAGACGCTCTTGTCCATGTTCAGGCCAGAGCGCAGCTGATCCACGTAGGCCATGCGCACCGTGTCGCCCAGGCGGATGCTCCCGGCGTCCGGGGCCTCCTGGCCCGTGATGAGGCGCAGCAGGGTGGACTTGCCGGCGCCGTTGGGACCGATGACCCCCAGGATGCCGCCCCGGGGAATGGCGAAGCTCAGGTTCTCAAACAACACCCGGTCGCCGTAGACCTTGGAGACGCCGTCCACCTCGGCCACCAAGTCACCCAGGCGTGGGCCGCTGGGGATGTAGATCTCCAGCTCCTGCTCCTTCTGGCGACCCTCTTCACCGGCCAGGCTCTCGTAGTTGGCGATGCGGGCCTTGCTCTTCGCATGCTGGCCCTTGGGCGACATGCGGATCCACTCCAGCTCCCGCTCCAGGGTCTTCTGGCGCCGCTGGTCGGACTTCTCCTCCTTGGCCATGCGCCCCTGCTTCTGCTCCAGCCAGCTGGAGTAGTTGCCCTTCCAGGGGATGCCCTCGCCCCGGTCCAGCTCCAGGATCCAGCCCGCCACGTGGTCCAGGAAGTAGCGGTCGTGGGTGACGGCGATGACGGTGCCGGCGTAGTCCTGCAGGTGCTTCTCCAGCCAGGCCACGGTCTCGGCATCCAGGTGGTTGGTGGGTTCGTCCAGCAGCAGGATGTCGGGCTTCTGCAGGAGCAGACGGCAGAGCGCCACGCGCCGGCGTTCACCGCCGGACAGCACACCCACCTTGGTGTCGGGGTCGGGGCAGCGCAGGGCGTCCATGGCCTGCTCCAGGCGGGAGTCCAGGTCCCAGCAGTCGTGGGCGTCGATCTTCTCCTGCAGCTCGCCCTGCTGGGCCAGCAGTGCGTCCATGTCGGCGTCGGGATCGGCGAACTGATCGCTGATGGCGTTATAGGCCTTCATCCAGCCCACCTGCTCGGCGGCGCCTTCTTCCACGGTCTCGCGGACGGTCTTCTCCGGATCCAGGGCCGGCTCCTGCTCCAGCATCCCCGTGGTGTAGCCCCGGCTCAGCACGGCCTCGCCGTTGAAGTCGTGGTCCACGCCAGCCATGATGCGCAGCACGGTGCTCTTGCCGGAGCCGTTGAGGCCCAGCACACCGATCTTGGCCCCCAAAAAGTAGCTGAGGGAGATGTCCTTGATGACCGGCTTGCTGTTGTAGATCTTGGAGACCCGCATCATCGAGTAGATGATCTCGGGTTGGTCGCTCTGGGTCTTGGCCATGGGGCATCCGACAAAAAGGCCGCGCGAGGCGCGGCCTTTCCAGGATAGCGGAACCGGTCTGTTACTGCAGGGCCGCCTGAGCCGCCGCCAGGGTGGCGATGGGCACGCGGTAGGGGCTGCAGCTGACGTAGTCGAGGCCCACGCCATGGAAGAACACCACGCTGCGGGGATCGCCGCCGTGCTCACCACAGACACCCAGGTGGATGTCGGGGCGGGTGGCGCGGCCCTTTTCGCAGGCGATGCGCACCAGCTCCCCGATGCCCTCCTGGTCCAGGCTCTGGAAGGGATCGTCCTCCAGGATCTTCTTGGAGACGTATTCCGGCAGGAAGCTGCCGGAGTCATCCCGGCTGAAGCCGAAGCCCATCTGGGTGAGGTCGTTGGTGCCGAAGCTGAAGTACTCGGCTTCCTGCGCAATGCGGTCAGCGGTAATGGCCGCGCGGGGGATCTCGATCATGGTGCCGATGGGGCAGGCGAACTGGGTGCCCCGCTCCCGGTTGACCTGGGCAATCTCGTCGAGCATCTCGGCCTTGGTGAAGGCCAGCTCCCG
Organism: uncultured Holophagaceae bacterium; assembly: GCA_903890595.1. GTDB lineage: Bacteria > Acidobacteriota > Holophagae > Holophagales > Holophagaceae > Geothrix. The sequence continues at coordinate 3,693 of CAITBU010000510.1, forward strand.
CACGGATCCGATGAGCGGAACCATGATCTCGGGGAGTGCCTTGATGCCCTTGGCGGTGGCATCCAGAGCGGCCTCGGCGATGGCGCGGGTCTGCATCCGGATGATCTCCGGGAAGGTGATGCCCAGGCGGCAGCCGCGGTGGCCCATCATGGGATTGAACTCGTGCAGCTGGGCCACGCGACGCTCGACGCTGGCAAGGCTCACACCCAGCACCTGGGCCATCTCCTCCTGCCCGGCCTTGTCCTGGGGCAGGAACTCGTGGAGGGGCGGATCCAGGAGGCGGATGTTCACGGGCAGGCCGTCCATGGCCTTGAAGATGCCCTCGAAGTCCTCCCGCTGCATGGGGAGCAGCTTGGTGAGAGCCTTCTTGCGGCCTTCCGTATCCGTGGCAAGGATCATCTCCCGCACGGAGATGATGCGGTCGCCCTCGAAGAACATGTGTTCCGTGCGGCAGAGGCCGATGCCTTCGGCACCGAAGGCTCGCGCCACCACAGCATCGTGGGGAGTGTCAGCGTTGGTGCGCACCTTGAGGCGCTTCGCCGCCACGCTCCAGGTCATGATCTTGGCGAAGCGCTGGTAGAGCTCGCTCTCGCTGGCCTGCATGCGGCCATCCACCAGGACCTGGTTGACCTCGGAGGGGTGGGCGCTCAGCTGGCCCGAGAACACCTCGCCGGTGGAGCCGTCCATGGAGATCCAGTCCACGCCGGCCTTGAGTTCCAAGTTGCCGACCATGACCACGCCCCGGGCCTGATCGATCTGCACGCCAGAGGCGCCGCAGACGCAGGGCTTGCCCATGCCGCGGGCCACCACGGCCGCGTGGCTGGTCATGCCGCCCCGGGCGGTGAGGATGCCCTGGGCAGCCACCATGCCGGAGATGTCTTCAGGGCTGGTCTCCACGCGCACCAGCACAACTGGACCATCGACGGCCATCTTCTCAGCCTGGTCGGCGGTGAGGGCGATGCGGCCAGTAGCCGCACCGGGACCGGCGTTCAGGCCCTTGGTGAGCATGCGGCCTTCCTTGCGGAGGCGGTCCTTCTCACGGGGATCAAAGACCGGCGCCAGCAGCTGGGAGAGGCTATCGGCATCGATGCGCCGCAGGGCGGTGGCACTGTCGATGAGGCCTTCGTCCACCAGGTCGATGGCGATGCGGATGCCCGCCATGGCGGTGCGCTTGCCGTTGCGGGTCTGGAGCAGGTAGAGCTTGCCGCGCTCGATGGTGAACTCGATGTCCTGCATGTCCTTGAAGTGACGCTCCAGGCGCTGACAGGTGGCATCCAGCTCGGTAAAAGAAGCCGGCATTGCGAGCTCGAGGCTCAGCAACCCCGTGCCCTCGGCCTGCTTCTGGGTGATGGGCTGGGGCGTGCGGATGCCCGCCACCACGTCTTCTCCCTGGGCGTTGATGAGGTACTCGCCGTAGAAGAGGCGCTCGCCAGTGGCCGGATCGCGGGTGAAGGCGACACCGGTGCCGCAGTCATCGCCCATGTTGCCGAAGACCATGCTCTGCACGTTGACGCCCGTACCCCACTCGTCGGGGATGCGATTGAGCTTCCGATAGGTGATGGCGCGCCCGGTGTTCCAGCTCTCGAAGACGGCGCGGATGGCGCCCCACAGCTGTTCCATGGGGTCCTGTGGGAAAGGCGCCTCCGTCTCCTCGCGCACGATTTCCTTGAAGGCATCCACCAGGACCTTCCAGTCCGCAGCGCTTAAGTCAGTGTCGAGGTGGACGCCGAGTCGCTCCTTGGCGCGCTCCAGCTCCGCTTCAAACAGGGAGTGCTCCACGCCGAGCACCACGTTGCTGTACATCGTGATGAACCGACGGTAGGAATCCCAGGCGAAGCGCGGGTTGCCGCTGGCGCGCTCCAGGGCCGCCACGGTCTTGTCATTGAGGCCGAGGTTGAGGACGGTATCCATCATGCCTGGCATGGAGACCCGGGCGCCGGAGCGCACGGAGAGCAGCAGGGGATTTTCTTCGGCACCAAAGCCGCAGCCTCGTTCGCCCTCGAGCCAGCGCAGCGCATCAACGATCTCGCCTCGGAGGGTCTCGGAGAGCGTGCGGCCGTTCACGTAATAGGCACCACACTGCTCAGTCGTGAGGGTAAACCCCGGGGGGACCGGAATGCCGAGGCCCGCC
>CAITBU010000511.1 GCA_903890595.1 uncultured Holophagaceae bacterium
AAGATCAGCACCAGGGTGAAGAACAGGCCGAAGGTGCCGAGCAGGATGCCGAAGTCGGTCATGGTGGGCCTGTAGATGCGCCAGGCCGAGGGCAGGTAGTCCTGGTGCAGCGAGATCACGATGATCACGAAGCGCTCGAACCACATGCCGATGGTCACGCCGATGGCCACAAAGATCATCCAGAAGTAGCTGGAGCGGCACTTCTTGAACCACAGCAGCTGGGGGATGAAGATGTTGCAGCTGATGGTGATCCAGCCGGCCCACCCGTAGGTCCCCGTGATGATGTTCATGAAGCCGTGGTGGAGGTACTCGTTCATGGAGTACCAGGCCGTGAAGCCCTCCATCATGTAGCTGTAGGCCATGATGCAGCTCATGGCGAGGATGACTTTGTTCATCACGTCCAGGTGGCGCATGGTGATCAGGTTTTTGAGCTGCATGGTCTCGCGGACCACCACCAGCACGATCACCACCATGGAGAAGCCGGCGAAGATGGCACCTGCCACGAAGTAGGGCGGGAAGATGGTCATGTGCCAGCCGGGCACCACCGAGGTGGCGAAGTCGAAGCTCACCACCGAGTGCACGGAGAGCACCAGGCCGGTGGCCAGGCCCGCCAGGAGCAGGTAGGCCTTCTCGTAGTGCTGCCAGTGGGAAGCTGCACCGCGCCAGCCCATGGCCAGGGCGGTGTAGATGGCCCGGCGGAGCTTGCTGGTGGTGCGGTCCCGCATGGAGGCGATGTCAGGGATAAGGCCCAGATACCAGAACATCAGGGACACGGAGAAGTAGGTGTTCACCGCAAAGACGTCCCAGAGCAGGGGCGAGCGGAAGTTGGTCCACAGGGCCCGCTGGTTGGGATAGGGGAAGAGCCAGAAGGCCACCCAGGGCCGACCCACGTGGATCAGCGGGAAGATCACGGCGCACATGACCGCGAAGATGGTCATGGCCTCGGCAAAGCGCGCGATGGCGTTGCGCCAGCGCTTGCGGAAGAGGAAGAGGATGGCTGAGATCAGCGTGCCGGCGTGGCCGATGCCCACCCAGAACACGAAGTTGATGATGTCAAAGGCCCAGAACACGGGGCTGTTGTTGCCCCAGGCACCGATGCCCTTGTAGAAGGTCCAGCCGATGAAGCCGAGGCCGATGAAGAGGGCCGAGAGGGTGATGGCCAGGCCGATGTACCACTGGCGGGGTGGCGGGGTCTCGGGGAAGGCCAGGACCTGATCGTCCAGGCTCCCAGGGGTGACCCGACCCACGGTGAGCGAGGGCTCGATCAGAGCTTCGGGCAGAGCGTGAGCGGAGGGCTCAGTGTGCATGGGTGCCTCCGTCCACAGCGGGGTTGCGCAAGTCCGCCAGGTAGGTGATGGCGGGCTTGGCCCCCACCTCCTCCAGCACCCGGTAGGCGCGGCTGACGCCCACCAGCTGAGCGACGCGGCTCTTGGGATCCTTCAGGTCGCCGAAGACGATGGCGTCCGAGGGACACCCAGCCATGCAGGCCGTGGTGACCTCGCCATCCTTGACGGGGCGACCCTCGCCCTTGGCGCGGATCTTCACATCGTTGATGCGCTGCACACAGAAGGAGCACTTCTCCATGACACCGCGGGGCCGGACCGTGACCTCGGGGTTGTAGGCCAGGGTCTCGGGCTCGGTCTTGTAGGCGGTGTACTCCAGGAAGTTGAAGCGGCGCACCTTGTAGGGGCAGTTGTTGGCGCAGTAGCGGGTGCCCACACAGCGGTTGTAGGCCATCTGGTTGAGGCCGTCGGGGCTGTGGTTGGTGGCGTTCACTGGGCAGACGTTCTCGCAGGGTGCGCTGTCGCAGTGCTGGCAGAGCATGGGCTGGTGGACCACCTTGGGGTTCTCCAGCTCGCCCTCGTAGTAGCGGTCGATGCGGATCCAGTGCATCTCGCGGCCCTTGGCCACCTGCTCGGGGCCGACCACTGGCACGTTGTTCTCGGACTGGCAGGCCACCACGCAGGCGGAACAGCCCACACAGGCGGCGAGGTCGATGACCATGCCCCACTTGTGGTCCGGGAACTTCTGCTCCTCGTAGAGCGTGACCAGCTCGGGCATGTGGTGATGGCCCTGGGGGTTGTGTTCGTACTCCGCGATGGTGAGGGAGCGCACCAGGTCGCGGCCCTCCATGCGGTGGTGGCTCTGGGTGCGGCTCAGGTCCTTGCGGCCAGCGCCCTTGGCCAGGCGCACGCCGGGGCGGACGTTGGCCGTGGTGGGATCCAGGCCCAGCAGGGGGTAGGCGTCATTGCCCACACCCTTGGCGACGCCGCCGGTGGTGCGGCCGTAGCCCAGGGCCAGGGCGAGCACGCCCTTGGCCTGGCCGGGCTGGATGACGGCCGGCACGGTGAGGGTGGTTCCCTCCAGGGACAGGGTGACGAAGTCGCCCTCCTGGATGCCCAGGGCCTTGGCGTCCTGCACTGAGACAGACACGGGGTTGTCCCAGGTCATCTTGGTGACGGGATCGGGTGTCTCCTGCAGCCAGCTGTTGTTGGCGTGGCGGCCATCAAAGGTGGCAAAGCCCGGGAAGAGCACCAGCTCCAGGCCCTCAGCCGTGGGCTGGCTGGCCCGCTTGGCGGCGGCGGCCACGGAGGCCCCGCGGAAGGCGGGAGCAGGGGAGCCAGCAGAGGTCTTCACCAGGCCGTCATGCAGGGCCTGATCGAAGGAAGCGCCCTGGAGGACACCCTTCTCCCAGCGGGCGCGGAGGTAGGCGTGGCCGTCTTCAGCGGTGGCGGCACCCAGGGCCTTCAGGGCACCCAGGAGGACGTCCTCACCCTGGCGGCTGTCGTAGAGCGCGCCTACGGTGGGCTGCCGGAGGACGGCGGCACTCGGCGTGGTGGCGTCGCCCCAGCTCTCCAGCCAGTGGTGCTCGGGGAGGGCCAGGTGGCACTGGGCTGAAGTCTCGTCTTCCACCAGACCGATCCAGGCACGGAAGGGAACCTTGGCCAGGGCCGCTTTCCAGGCCGCGGCCCGGGGGTAGGTGTAGGCGGGGTTCACATCCCAGAAGAGCGCGACGGCAGGCTGACCAGCGGCCATGGCCTGAACCGCGGCCTCCACGTCCTTGACGGTGGCCAGGGGCTCGGCGGGAACCAGGGCCAGGGCCTCAGAGCCCAGCATGGCGTTGAGCAGGTGGGCGGCCTGATGGGCTTCGGCGGGCATCTGAGCGCCGCAGAGCACCACGGCATTCCGGCCGGCGTGCTGGAGATCCTTCACGAGGCCGGACCAGGTGGCGGCGGGCAGGTCCACGCCCTTGGGCAGACCCGCAGGCAGGGCCGAGAGGTCGGCGCCAGCCGGCAGGTTGAGGCCGTGAGCGGCCAGCTCCCGGGCCAGGGCGAAGGCCACGGCGGCGAGGCGCGAAGGCGGCACGGGCAGGCGCTGGTCGGCGTTGGTGCCGGTGAGGGTCAGGGGGCCTTCCAGCACCCAGAGGCGGTTGATGGGATCCTTGGCCGTCTTCAGGCGCCGCTGGGCACCCCAGGCCGCCAGGGCCTCCGGATCCTCGCCATTGAGGAAGTCAGCACCCAGGGAGAGGATCACCTTGGCCTTGGCCAGGCGGGGCAGGACCTCCACGGACTGGCCGTAGCTGGCCCGGACGGCTTCTTCGGCACCGTCGCCGGCGGCGGGCTCGTAGGCCAGGTGCTGCAGGGTGGGCAGGGCCGCTTTCAGGTCGGCCAGCAGGGCCTTGCGGGCGGGAGAGACCACGGCCCCCGTGAAGAGCAACACGGGCTTGCCGGCGGCCTTGGCGCCCCGGAGGGCGGCGTGGAGGCGGGACTCTGCCTCGGGCCAAGCGACCACCCGGCCGTCGGCCTTGGGGGCCCGCAGGCGATCGGGATCGTAGAGGCGCAGCACGTCGGCCATGGCGCGGGGGCTGGTCTTGCCCTTGACCCCGGGGTGCTCGTCGTTGCCCGTGATGTGGATGGGACGGCCCTCGCGGGTCTTCACCAGCACGGGATAGACGCGGCGGCCCTCCTGGTAGGCGCTGGCGTAGTAGTTGGCCACACCGGGCACCACTTCGACAGGGCGCTTGGTGTAGGGCACCACGGTGCCCTGGGGCTTGCGGTCGCAGGCCACGGTGGCAGCGAGGGCCGCAGCGGCACTCACCAGGCCAAGGAAGTCGCGGCGGGAGTTGGTGGGCTGGGGGGCCAGACCATGGACATCGTCGTAGGCGGGGACGGCGCCCGGGAGGAACTCATCGTGGGCCGCCTGGCGGGCTTCCAGGGTTTCCACGCGTTCATCGAGGGTGCGCCAGAAGCGGGGCACTTCCACCGGGCCGTGAGCAGGGAGTTGGGTCTTCATCGGGTCATCCGCGGCGCTTGACGGCGTGTTCGGGGGGTGGGATCGGAACGGGTCGGAGGGCGGGCCGGGGGGGCTCCGCCACCGGGGTGATGGCTTCAATCGCCTGTCGCCCCAGCAGGAAGGGGGCGGCGAGGAGGGCCAGGGTACGGTCGAGAAGGGGCTTGCGAATCGCGTCGGACAAGGTTGGCTCCTAGCGGTGGCAGGCGGCGCAGTGCTCGGCGCCCCGGGTGATCTTGGAGCCCGGGGGCAGGGCAGCGTGGGGGTCGCGGTGGCAGGCCAGGCAGTTGCCCATGCGCATGCCCATCTCGCGGGTGAGCACTTGCATGGTCTGGACCTCGCCGTGGCAGGTCTGGCAAGCGATACCTGCGGTCACGTGGGGGCGATGGTCGAAGAAGACGTGGTCCGGCAGGGTGTGGACCCGCTGCCAGGCCAGGGGCTCCCCGGTCGCTGCGATGCGGGCCAGCTTCTGGATGGCGGGGCGGTCGGCCTTGGTCACCTTGTGGCAGCTCATGCAGAGGTCCACGCTGGGAATCCCCGCATGGCGGCTCTTCTCCACACCCGAGTGGCAGTACTGGCAGGGCACCCGGAGGGTCCCGGCGTGCAGCTGATGGCTGAAGG
>CAITBU010000512.1 GCA_903890595.1 uncultured Holophagaceae bacterium
CCTGGTTCCTGCACAACGGCCTCTTCTACCTGGTGCGCTTCACCTTCCTGCCCTTCGTCACCCTCACCCCCTTCGGCGTCTGGTTCCTCAAGGCCATGGGCATGAAGGTGGGACGCCACGCTTTCATCAACACCGAGTACATCAGCGACCCGCAGCTCATCACCGTCGGCGATGACGCCGCACTTGGCGGCAGCGTGCGCATCTTCGCCCACTACGGCGGGGGCGGAAACTTCGTCATAGCCCCAGTGGTCGTGGGCAAGCGGGCCACCCTGGGCCTGGGTTGCTGCGTCATGGGGGATGTGGTCATCGGCGACGACGCCACCGTCCTGCCCCAGAGCGTCCTCCTGCCCGGGAGCCGGGTGGGCGCGGGGGAGACCTGGGGCGGCGTCCCTGGGCGCCGGATCGAGCGCACAGAAATGGACCGCATCAAATCTGAGATCCGAGGGATGTCCGAAACCACGGGCTGAGGGCACTGCCAGGCAGGATAAAAAGATCAATACCTGCCACCAAGGCACCAAGACACCAAGAAAGACTGCTGGTCTTCTTTTGGGCAGTTCTTGGTGCCTTGGTGTCTTGGTGGCGATCCTCTTTTTTGTCCGGCGTCCCGGTTCGTCACACCTTCGCCCTCGGGGAACAGGATCACTAGTCAACCCTGGACGATCCCGGGACAATGGAGGTTTCTCGCCGGGGTCTCCCCCGCTCTTTGCGGTTGCAACCATGCGCCTACCTGCTTTGCTCTGCGTTCCCTTCCTTGCCGTGGCCCTGGCGGCCCAGGCGCCGGCGCCCTCCCTGGGCGACCGGGTCAAGGCGGAGCGGCCTGCGGTGGAGAAGCTCATGGCGGAGCTGAAGTTCAAGGAGGCCCTCGTGCAGGCAGAGGCCCTGCTGCCCCCCGCTCGGCCCGCCTTCGACAAGACCAACAACCAGACCCTGGTGCAGAGCTGCGGGGTCTTCCTGGACCTGGCCGAAGCCAACCGCCTGGCCGCCGAGGCCGCCGACGCTGCGGGAGTCTGGGAGAAGGCCCTGGAGTTCGCCAAGGCCGCCCGCAGCCTCGCCGTGGAGTGCCAGGCCGGCCTCAAGGAGCCCTTCGAGAACACCGTCGCTTACTACAAGAGGGCCGCCATCCGGGCCCAGCAGGTGCTGGACGAGAACGACGCCCGCATCAAGGAGCTAAAGGCCATGACGACCCTGGACCCTGGGGGCCGGCAGGAGCTGGACCTGGCCCTGAGTGTCGAAAAGGAAGTGGTCGACGGCAACAAGTGGTCCAAGTTCTTCCAGGTCTACCTGGACGTGACCAAGCGCGAGGCCACGGCCTACGACCCCCTGGTCAAGGTCATGGAAGAGAAGCTCAAGAGCGAGGCCGATCAGGTGGCCGCCTACATCCCCGGTGGTGGCGTCATTGCCAAGTGGGTCGAGGCTGTCGTATCCACCCCCGCCTACCTGGAAGCCCAGGGCGACAAGGCCGGCCAGGGTCGCTGGCTACACCGCCTGGCCCTCCTGGACCCTGAAAGCAAGAAGGTCCAGCTGCAGCTCGACATCCTCTACGGCCGGGCGGTCGCCAAGCCCGTGAAGAAGGGAAAGAAGGGCTGATCCAGCCTTCCCCCCGGTAACCTGGGTCCATGGCCCGACGCTCATCCTCCCGCAGCACCCCTTCCCGTCCGCCCGCCCGGACCGAGCGACGAGGTGCGCCCCAGGCGGCCCAGGCCCCCAAGCCGGCCCCGCGCCCTGCGGCCCGACCCAAGGCGGCCTTCCGCCCCTTCGAGTCCTTCGAAGCCAGCTTTGTGGGCCACCCGGAGGGCGCCGGGGGCTTCCTGAAGGTGCCTGGACAGCCCAAGGGCCCCGGGACGGACCTCCTGGTGGACTGGCGGGATGCCCACGGGGCCATCCACGGGGACCGGGTGGTGGCCGAGATCTGCGGCGAGTCCTGGGACGGCCGGCTGAAGGCCCGGGTGCTGGAGATCAAGGGCCGGGGTGAGATCCCCCTGCCCGGCACCCTCCAGCAGCAGCCCTGGGGCTGGCGCGTGGTGCCCCTGGAGCCCCGCCTGGCCCAGATCATCGCCGTGCCCCCCACGGACCTCGCCGAGGACGGTGAGCTGGTGAGCGTGCGCCTGGATGCCGATCCCGATGCCAAGCAGCTGCGCGGCACGGTGGTGGCCCGGCTGGGCAAGAAGACCGACCTGAAGATCGAGAACCGTCTCACGGCCGCCCTGTTCAACCTGCGCACGACCTTCCCCGATGCGGTCATGCGGGAGCTGGCGCCCTTCCCCACTTCCATCCCTGAGGAATGGGTGAAGGACCGAGAGGATTTACGCAAGACCCTCACCTGCACGGTGGATCCCCCCACGGCCAAGGACTTCGACGATGCCATCAGCTTGGAGGTCCTGCCCCGCTCCGAAGGTGGCGGCTGGCTCCTCGGCGTGCACATCGCCGACGTCAGCCACTACGTCGCCGAGGGCGGCCCGCTGGACGAGGAGGCCCGCCTGCGCGGCACCTCGGTGTACTTCCCGGACGAAGCCATCCCCATGATCCCGGAGCGCCTCAGCGGCGACCTGTGCAGCCTGCGGGAGGGCGTGGACCGCCTCACCATGACCGCCTGGATGACCCTCTCCCCGGACCTGCATGTGGTGGCGACCCGCTTCTCCGAGAGCGTGATCCACAGCGCCCGGCGCCTCACCTACGACGACGTGAAGGAGGCCTGCCTCGACCGCGTGGCCGCCAAGCGCGCGGACTTCGGCGAGGACCTCTGCGCCCTGCTGGACGAGGCCCTGGTGGTCTCCCGCCGCCTCACCCAAGCCCGCCTGGGCCGGGGGGCCATGAACCTGGATACCGAAGAGGCGGAGTTCCTCTTCGACGAAGAGGGTCGCCCCGTGGACGCCCGCCGCTACCCGCGCCACGACGCCCACCGCATGATCGAGGAGTTCATGCTGCTGGCCAATGAAGCGGTGGCGAGCTTCTTCACCCGGAAGAAGATCCCCTCCATCTACCGCATCCACGATGAGCCAGACCCCCTCAAGCTGGAGGTCTTCGCCGAGGTGGCCCGCAGCTTCGGCCTGCTGAAGGGCAGCGAGGCACCCTCCCCCGAGCACCTCAACGCCATGCTGGCCAAGGTCAAGGGCGGCCCCCTGGAGGCCATGATCAACAACCTCCTGCTGCGCAGCCTGAAGAAGGCCGAGTACAGCGCCGAGAACATCGGCCACTCGGGCCTGGCCCTGCAGGACTACCTGCACTTCACCAGCCCCATCCGCCGCTACCCGGACCTCATCGTCCACCGCCTCCTGCGCAAGGTGCTCCAGGGCCAGACCCTGCCCACCGGCCTGCAGAGCCAGCTGGCAGTGCTGGCCAAGGGCGCCTCGGACTGCGAGCAGAAGGCCACGGAAGCCGAGCGGGAGAACCGCAAGTGGAAGGCCTGCCTCCTCATGAAGGGGCGGGTCGGGCAGCGCTTCAAGGGGCGCATCCAGGGCTTCTCCGCCAAGGTGGTGTTCGTCACCCTGGACGCTCCCTTCGTGGAGGTAGGCGTGCCCATGGCGGCCCTGGGCGGCTCCTTCTGGGTGGACGAGCAGCGTACCCGGGCCACGGGGATGCGGGGTGCCGTGGTGCTCTCCATCGGCGACCTGGTGGACCTGGAGGTCACCGCCGTGGACGAGGACCTGCGCCGGGTCAGCGGCTGGCTGACCGAAGCCAAGGCCCAGGACGGCCATGGCAAGCCCTTCGCCTTCGTGCC
>CAITBU010000513.1 GCA_903890595.1 uncultured Holophagaceae bacterium
CCTGGCACCGGGATCCGTCCATCCTGCCCACGCTGCTGCACCGCTCCGCCCTGCGCCGGGGCGGCCCCACGGAGGTGCGGCTCACGGGCGCTCCCCATCCACCCCGGGTGACTCCCGCCCAGGCCCGCCTGCTGCTGGCCCTGGAAGAGGCCGGTGGCACCCTCATGGAAGCGGACCTGCTGGAAGCGGCTGGGGTGGGGACCTCGGTGCTGGCGACGCTCGAGAAGCGGGGCCAGGTGCAGCGCCTGAAGCGCGTGGACCTGCTGGCCCAGCGGCGGGAGGCGGGCACCGATCGCATCGTGGCCCTGCACGATGAGCAGCAGGTGGCGCTGGACTCTGTGCCCCTCGATGCCTTTGCCGTCCACCTGCTGCAGGGCGTCACGGGCTCGGGCAAGACCGAGGTCTACCTGGCCCTGGCGGACCGCGTGCTGGCCATGGGCAAGCGGGTGCTCTGGCTGGTGCCGGAGATCGGCCTCACCGCCAGCCTGCTGGAGCGCCTGGAAGCCCGCTTCCCGGGCCGGGTGGCCGTGGGCCATGCGGGGCTCAATGCGGGCGAGAAGCACGGCGATGTGGCGCGCCTGCTGTTCAACGGGGCGGACCTCTTCGTGGGGGTGCGCAATGCCGTCATGGCACCCCTGCGGGACATCGGGCTGGTGGTGGTGGACGAGGAGCAGGAGGGGTCCTACAAGTCCGAGGAACACCCCCGCATCCACGCCCGGGATCTGGCCATCAAGCGGGCGCAGCTGGAGGGCTGTCCCATCGTGCTGGGCAGTGCCACACCCAGCCTGGAGAGCTGGCATGCCGCCCAGACCGGCCGCTATCGGCTGGCCCGGCTGAAGGAGCGCCCGGTGGGCTCCACCCTGCCGGCGGTGGAGCTGGTGGATCTGCGGGATGCCTACCGGGTGGCCCGGCGGAAGGTGGTCTTCGCACCGGTCCTGCTCAAGGCCCTGGCCGAGACCTTGGCCCGGGGCGAGCAGTCCCTGCTCCTGCTGAACCGCCGGGGCTACGAGAACTTCTGGATGTGCCGGGCCTGTGGCAAGACCCTGGGCTGCCCCCACTGCGCCATCTCCCTCACCTACCATCGGGGGGACTACCGCCTGCGCTGCCACCTCTGCGGCCACGAGACCGTGCCCCCGGAGGCCTGCCCGGACTGCGGGGCCGACCACCTGCGGGGCGTGGGCGAAGGCACGGAGCAGGTGGAGGAGATGCTCCGTCAGCTGCACCCCACCGCCCGCATCCTGCGCCTGGACCGGGACACCACCCGCCGCCGGGGCTCCCTGGAGGCGGGCCTGCTGGCAGCGGAGTCCGGCGAGGTCGACATCCTCGTTGGCACCCAGATGCTGGCCAAGGGGCACACCTTCCCCCGCCTCACCCTGGTGGGGGTCATCAACGCCGACCAGGGCCTGAAGGTCGCGGACTTCCGCGCCGCCGAGCGGACTTTCCAGCTGCTCACCCAGGTGGCGGGCCGGGCCGGGCGGGCGGCGCTGCCGGGCCGCGTCATCCTCCAGACCTACTCGCCGGATCATCCCGCCATCACCTTCGCCCTGGCTCAGGACTTCGAGGGCTTTGCCGCCTC
>CAITBU010000514.1 GCA_903890595.1 uncultured Holophagaceae bacterium
GCAGTACACGTCGCGCCCTTGGTGCGCCGCTGCCACGCCGATAGACGCTGGGCAGTAGCCCATGGTTGATAGTCCACCGGTGATGATGTGGCGTTGGCCGAACTTCACCTTGAAGGCCTGGGCGTGCACATGGAAACACGAACCCGTGTCCAGCACGACCACGGCTTCGCTGTTGAGGTGCTCGGAAAAGACCCGGGTGAAGTGGTAGGAATTCAGGCCTTGGGTCTCGCTGGCATATTCAGGCAGGTCAACGGGATAGGCCTGCCGCCACTGGTGAATTTGCTCGACCCATCTAGCGCCAGCGGGGGCCAGGGAGCCCGCTGCCGCGATGGCATCTTGCAAGAAAATGGACGCATCCATGAGCAAGGTGGCGTCGAAGGTGACCAAGGGCTTGCTGAGTTCGTTCGGGTCCACATCCACGCCCAGTTTGAAGGCGCCGGGTGCGAAGGTCTTCGGATCGGCGTAGCCCACCAGGCCCATGCCCAGGCGACAGCCGATCACCAGCAGGAAATCGCAGTTCTGGACTGCAAAATTCGCGGGGCGATCGCCGTAGGTCCCGGGGCGTCCGATGAAGAGGGGGTGATCATCCCCGATGAGGTCCATGCCAAGCCGGGAGGTCATGACTGGAATGTTCAGCTGGGTGGCAAACGCATGGAGCAGGTCGATGGCTCCAGCACTTCGAACCCCTGCACCAGCAAGAATACAGGGGCGCTTGGCGGAGGCGAGTCGACCCACCAGGGCAGCCACTTCGGCCGCTCGGGAGGCCTTCAGGTCCAGGCAGCCAGCCTCGAGGGCGGGGTCAAAGCCCGGGTAGGCCTCGGGGTCGAAGTCCCAGGCTTGCACATCAATGGGGCACTCGATGTAGACGGGGCCAGGCCTCCCATGGGTCGCCAGGTAGATGGCCTTCTCCACTTCAAAGCGAATTTGCGAACGCTCCGACAGCATGACGGCGTACTTGGTGACCTGCGCAAAGAGCGGCAGGTTGTTGAAGCCCTGCAAGGCAAACTGCCGGGGGCCGGTGATGCGGGCATGCTCCAGCTTGGACTGGCCCGCGACCACGATGCAGGGGGCGCTGTCGACGAAGGCTCCGACCACTCCCGTGAGGGTGTTCAGCGCTCCGGGTCCAGCGGTGACAAGGGCAACACCAAGCTGTCCGGTGTAGCGCCCATAGGCCTCGGCCGCCATGGTGGCCGACTGCTCGTGGTGGCAACAAATGTAGGACTGTTCCTTGTTCTGCAGGAGGGCATCCGTCAGGTGCATGATCATGCCGCCGGTGACGAGGAACACGTGCTTCCCGCCCGCAGCGTGGAGGCTTTGCATGATGTAATCGGCAACCCGCAAGTGGCCTCCCGTTGGGTCTGCTCACCCCGAGGGGGTGGAATGATGGATGGCGATGGGTAGGGGCAACCGAAGGGAAGGCTACTTGGTCTGATGCCACTTCAGGGTATGCCGAATGGCAGTATCCAGGTCGGTTATCGCTTTCAATCCAAAGTCGCGGGTAGCCGCAGAGGTATCTGGGACCAGGATGGAGGTGGGAATGTTCCTCGAGGGAGCTGCATTCAGGAGGACCTCCAGCCGAGGCTGGGACTGGGCCGCGACCAGGCGCGCCACAGTTTCAACCGTGACGCCGGCGTCGGAGCCCAGGTTGTAGATCTGGCCGGTCTTGCCACGGACCAACATGACCAGAAGCCAGAGGGCCAGGTCCGCGCCGTAGAGCAGGCTTCGAACGGTCTGGCCATTCCCGAGCACACGGATGGGGCGCTTCTGGAGGGCGTCATTGATGAAGGTGTTGACGGCCCAAGGCGCATCAATGAGCTGGTAGGCCCCCACGAAAGCAAAGGGTCGCACGATTAATATGGGCAGACGCGATTGGCAGCGCGCTGCCGTCATGAGGGTCTCAGCGTAGCGCTTCGCCTCCGCATAGGTCGACTCGGCGGCACCGCAGGCGGGGGCTCCCATATAGGACTCGGGGATCCGCGTCAGCTCCGCGGGCTGCCAACCGTAGATGTTGCCAGAGCTCACGTTGAGCATCATCCGAAGGTCTGATGCGCGCTCTGCGGCCTGGACCAGCGCCCGGGTCCCATCGGCAATGTTGATCATGGTCCCGACGGGATTGATGGAGTGGGTCCGGTTATCCGGGTCACCCGCCGCATGGACGATGTAGTTCACGTCCCTGGGCAGGTCCACAAGGTCCCGAAGGTCGCCCTGAATGAACTCGACGTAGGGCTTGGCGGCAATGTGGGGCAGGCGCTCCTGGAAGCGGGCTCGGTTCCGGGCCAGCACCTTGAGCCGGATGTTCTTCCGGTGCACGTCGTTGAGGTGGCAGACCATTTCCGCGATCCACCCGCCCATGAAGCCTGAGCCTCCCGTGACGAGCAGGGTGGCATCGCGGAGCAGGTCCAGATCAGCGATGTGCTCCTGGATGACCCTGGAGCAGTCGTCCTGGAGCAATTGGATGGCAGCTTGCTTCATGATTGCTCCTTCTTGCTGGCAGCGATCTCCGCGGCGACCTCAATGATCAGGTCCTCCTGCCCGGCGATGATCCTGCGCCGCCCTAGCTCGAAAAACACGTCCCGGGGATCGATGTTGTACTCCGTGGAAAGCCTCTGGACATGCTTCGAGAAACCTGAGAACACCCCAGCAAGGCCACTCACCACACTCAAGGAGCTGATCCTGGGGATCTCCTTGAGGAGCTCCTGCTCGGCCATGTCCGCAGCATCCAGCATCCCGTACAGATCGATGCCGGTCTCGATACCCATGCGATGGAGGACCGCCACCAAGACTTCCAGTTGCGCATTACCAGCGCCGGCCCCGAAGCCACGGGAGCAGCCATCCAAGATGGTCGCGCCGCACTCCATGGCCGTCACCGAGTTGGCGATGGCCATGCCCAGGTTGTTGTGGGCATGGAAGCCAACGGGAATGGAGAGGTTATCCATGAGGGCGCCGATGCGCTCGGTCACGTCACTGGGGAGGTAGTAGCCGGCGGAATCCATCAGGAGGACGGCCTCCGCGCCGTAGTTTTCAAGCTTCTTGGCTTCTTCAGCAAGCAACTGTGCGCTGATCATGTGGGACATCATCAACACGCCAAAAACAGTGATCCCATTGGTGCGGCAGAAGCGGATGTGGCGCTCGGTGAGGTCCGCTTCGGAGCAGTGGGAGGCGACGCGCACCACATCCACGCCCAGATCCCGGGCGCGTTCCAGGTCTCGCTTGATGGTTCCGAAACCGGGGATGATGTGGATGCCAAGCTTGCTGTTGACCAAGTTTTCCCGGGCGGTGCGGAGCATGACATCGTCGTCGGTCTTGGCCAGTCCCACCTGCAGAGAGGAGGCTCCTAGGCCATTGCCATGCCCCACTTCAACGATGGGGATCCGGGCTTTCTCGGCAGCCCGGCAATACTTTGCAATCTGGTCCGCGCTGAGCTGATGGGAGACTGCATGGTTACCATCTCTAAGCGAGGGGTCGCTGACCAATACCTTTGTGACCTTTTGCATCAGTTCCCCCCATTCATGGCGAATTGCTCGGCCATGGCAATGGCCGCACAATTGATGATGTCCAGATTGCCGGCATACTCCGGAAGGTAATCGCCCCGGCCGCGCACCTTGACCATGACCACAATGCGGTCGCCATCAAGGATCGGCCCCACCAGAATTTTATAGCCCGGTACATAGGTTTTGATTTTTTCGACGATGGGATCCAGCACCCTCTTGAGGGCTTCAATATCTGGGTTTTTCACGTTGGCAAAGATGGTGGTTTGCATGTCGATGCACGGAACCGCCGGGTTCAGGTTGAGGATGGCCTTGGTGCGCTTCGCCCCCGAAAAAGCCTGCAGGCCCTTTTCGGTGGTCTCGATGTATTCGTCCAGGTTGATGCGGGTGGCAGGGCCTGCGCTCTTGGAGGCAATGCTGGAGACCACTTCGAGGTAGTCCACCTCTGGGTGCGTCTGACCAATGGCAAAGGCCACCGGAATGGAGGCCTGGCCACCGCAGGTCACCATGTTGAGGTTGCTGCTCCCTAAGGAGGAATCGAGGTTCACGGCCGGCACACACATGGGGCCGACCTTGGCAGGGGTAAGATCGATCACCTGCTTGCCGAGCGCCTTGAGGATGGGCGCGTGGAGGGCGTGGTCCTTGGCCGAAGTGGCGTCGAAGACCAGGTCAATCTCATCTGCGTGCTCTGGGATGTAGTCAATACTCTGATCGGAGCAGGTGATCCCCAGTGCCCGAGCCTTGTTCATCCCGGGCGAGGTATAGCCGCGCCCGATGAAAGCTACGCAGGTCAGGTGGGGAGACCGCATGGCTTTGACCAGCAGATCTGTCCCGATGTTGCCGGATCCAAGAATTGCAATTCTATACTGTTGCATCCAGAACCTCCCCAAGTTTCGTTGCATTACAGGCATCCATTCTATCCCTCCCCAGCAGGCCGAGGAGTTTTTATCTGGCCGCCGATGGGGCGCCCGATGCCATCAAGAGCGCCCGAAGGACGTTCGTACGACTGCAATGATGTGATCGAGATGTTCGCGGGTCAGCCCGGGGTAGGTCCCCACGAACAAGGAATCGTTCATGATCCGATCCGCTCCGGCCAGGTCGCCGATCACTCTGAAGGCCTGACCTTGAGAATCCTTGGCCAGCTGGACGAAGGCTGGTTGGCGCACCAGATTGCCGCCAAACAACATGCGGTTACCGATCTTGGCGTCGTCCAAGGCGCGGGCCAGGCCCGTCCGTGACAGGGGTCCGCCGGGCTTCACCAGCATCATGAAACCAAACCAACTGGGGGTCACCAGGGGCTTGCCTGCTTCCCACTGAAAGCCTGACTCACTCCAGCCGGTGGCGTGGGTGGGGAGTGTGAAGTCAAGGACATCAGCGAGGTCCATAAGGCCGCGGCGAAGGTAGCTCCAGTTGTCAATGCGGCTCTGGATGAAGCCGGGCAGCTTTTTGAGCTGCTGGCGGCCGATGGCTGCCTGCGGATCCAGCGGCTTCAGGTTATAGCCCAGGTGGCTGTAGATGTACTTGTGGTCGTACCCTTGGGGTAGCTCGCCCAGCTGCCATTCGAACCGGCGGCGGCAGGTGTTGTCCTTCCCGGAAGGGCACCAGCAATCACGACCCCAATCCCGAATGCTCTCAGCCACGCTTTTCAGTAGGGATTCTTTCGTTACATTGACCGCACCCCCCTCGCCCAGGGTGAGGTGATGGGGCGGGTAGAAGCTCTGGGTAGAGAGATCTCCAAACGTGCCGGTGAGGGCATCCCCATAGCGACTGCCCAGGCTGTCGCAGTTGTCTTCGATAAGCCACAGCCCCTTGTCTCTGCAGAAGCGCACCACTTCGGTTAAATCAAAGGGGTTGCCCAAGGTGTGGGCGACCATGACAGCCTTGGTCTTCCCGGCGACATAGGCATCCTCAAGGTGGTCGATCCGGAGGTTTCCGGTGATCGGGTCATTGTCGATAAAGACAGGCACCGCCCCGCACTGAATGATGGGGGCCACGGTGGTTGGGAAGCCCGCGGCGACGGTGATGACTTCATCCCCAGGGCAGACTCGGCGTTCCCCCAGGCGATGACTGGTGAGCGTAGCCATGGCCACCAGGTTTGCCGAGCTTCCGGAGTTCACAAGGAGGGTCCTGGAAACCCCGAGGAAGGCGGCCAACTCAGCTTCAAAGGCCGCCCCTTCAGGGCCCAGCGTCAGCCAGAAATCGAGCATGGAGGAGACGCCCGCCACGACCTCTTCCTCGTCAAAGACGCGACCGGCATAGGGCACGACCGATTGGCCAGGAAGGAAGGGTTTGGGGACTTCCCGAAGCCGGATGAGCTCGCGGGTGCGTTCCAGGATCTCTTGGCGAAGCTGGGTCAGGCGATCGGTCATGGAGGGTCCTAGGTCAGATGGTCCACGGGAGCTTGGCATGAGCAGCGGCGGCCCCATATGCCTTGATTTGTTGATCCGTTAGCGTCGTTGCATCTTCCCCATGGTGCTGTCCTCGGTACCACAGCACGGTCTGGCGCACGGTCTCGGGGAAGTCCCACACGCCGTGCCACCCAAAGCCCTCCCGGGCCTTGGAACAATCCAGCTTTAGGAGGCCCGCTTCGTGGGGCTGGTTGGGATCCCGGTTGATCTGAACCTCCCCTGTGCCCCAAGTCGCAACCAGAGCACGGGCCAGGGCTTCCACGGTCACGACGTTCTCCTCGTTGGGCCCGAAGTTCCATCCTTCGGCCAAACGCCAGCCCTCCCTTTGGCACAGGCGGGCGCCCAGATCGAGGTAACCCGACAGGGGTTCGAGCACATGCTGCCAGGGACGGGTGGCTCCAGGGTTGCGGAGCACCAGGGGACGACCGGCCTCGATCCCCTTCACGAAGTCCACCACGATGCGATCCGAGGCCCAGTCGCCGCCACCGATTACATTCCCGGCTCGGGCCGAAGCCAGGCGGAGGCCGTCCTGCTTCTGGAAGAAGGAGCGCCGCCAGCTCGCCACCGCGAGCTCCACCGCCCCCTTGCTGGAGCTGTAGGGGTCGTGCCCTCCCATGGGGTCGGTCTCGCGATAGCCCCAGATTTGTTCATGGTTTTCATAGCATTTATCAGAGGTGACAACCATACAGGCCTGAACACTCTCCGCCTGCCGCAAGGCCTCCAGCAGGTTGATGGTTCCCCCGACGTTCACATCCCAGGTTCTCTTGGGGTCCTGATAGCCTGCCCGCACGAGGGCCTGAGCAGCCAGGTGGAACACCAACTCAGGCTTGACTTCTTCAACTACCCGCTTCAGTGCTTCGGCATCTCTGATGTCGAGCTGGCGGTGATCAACCTGGTGCTCCAGATCGAGCAGCGCGAAGTGGCTGGGCGAGGTGGCCGGCGCCAGGGCAACGCCCGTTACCGTCGCCCCCAGATCGAGGAGCCAGCGGGTGAGCCAGGACCCCTTGAAGCCGGTGTGCCCTGTGACGAGAACGCGCTTGCCTTGATAGAGCCCCAGGAACATCACCACACCTTCCAGGGTGCCCGGTCCGATGCCCAGAGCTCCTCAAGGTACAGCTTGTCCCGCAGGGTATCCATGGGCTGCCAGAAGCCCTTGTGGAGATAAGCCGACAGCTGGCCGGTTCTTGCGAGGGTCTCGAGGGGTTTGCGTTCCCAGATTGTGGAGTCGTCATCAATAAGGTCCAGAACCTTGGGCGAGCAGACAAAGAACCCGCCATTGATCCAGGAGTTATCGCCCTGCGGCTTTTCCAGGAAGGAGGCCACCTTGGTCCCACTCAGGTCCAGGGCCCCAAATCGCCCCGGCGGCTGTACCGCTGTCAGCGTGCACTCCACCCCTTGGCTGCGGTGGAAGGCGATCAACTGGGTGATGTCCACATCCGAGACACCATCCCCATAGGTCAGGCAGAATTCTTCCTCCACATAGGGGGCAACCCGTTTGATTCGACCACCCGTCATGGTTGACTCCCCTGTATCAACCAGTGTCACCTTCCAGGGTTCTGCCGACCGATGATGGACTTCTACCCCGTTATTCTTCATGTCGAAAGTCACATCAGACATATGCAGAAAGTAGTTAGAAAAGTACTCCTTGATCATGAACCCCTTGAAACCACAGCAAATAATGAAGTCATTGATTCCATGTTTAGAGTAGGTCTTCATGATGTGCCACAAGATGGGCTTCCCGCCGATCTCGATCATGGGCTTTGGTCTGGTATGGGTTTCCTCACTGATTCGGGTCCCCATTCCTCCCGCCAGAATGACTGCCTTCATGCCTCGCCTCCCACTCTTCTGGTCATCCGCCCCGTTTTTCAAGTGCAGCCATCACGTGAATTTTTGAGCCATCGCGGATCCCCTTTGCCCGTGTTTTCAGCATTACAAGGAGTCCATCTACATCAGGATACGCCCTTACGCAACGAGTGGGAATATGGCAGCAATCTTGGTTAATACAGGGGACACAAGCGAATCTCACCCTGAACCGCCCGGTATTTCTTGGACAGATGGTTGAGTGTATTCACGCGGCGGCTCCGGTGCCAAGGAGGTCCTGACGGACC
>CAITBU010000515.1 GCA_903890595.1 uncultured Holophagaceae bacterium
CCCCATGGAGGCCGGCAAGGTGCAGTG
Organism: uncultured Holophagaceae bacterium; assembly: GCA_903890595.1. Lineage (GTDB taxonomy): Bacteria > Acidobacteriota > Holophagae > Holophagales > Holophagaceae > Geothrix. The sequence goes on from CAITBU010000515.1 coordinate 28, forward strand.
GCAGGGCAAGGACATCGCCGTGGACCTCATCGACGCCATGATCAAGGCCGGCGACGACAAGGTGACGGACGCTGAGGTGGACAGCTTCGAGCGCTCGGCCTGTCCCACCTGCGGCTCCTGCTCCGGCATGTTCACCGCCAACTCCATGAACTGCCTCACCGAGGCCCTGGGCTTCTCCCTGCCCGGCAACGGCACCATCGTCGCCACCCATGCGGATCGCCGGGGCCTCTTCCTCCAGGCGGGCCGCAGCATCGTGGACCTGTGCCACCGCTGGTACGGTCAGAACGATGCCTCCGTGCTGCCCCGGGGCATCGCCACCTTCGCTGCCTTCGAGAACGCCATGGCCCTGGACGTGGCCATGGGCGGCTCCACCAACACGGTGCTGCACCTGCTGGCGGCGGCCCAGGAGGCCGGGGTGGACTTCACCATGGCCGACCTGGACCGCATCTCCCGCAAGGTCCCCTGCCTCTGCAAGGTGGCCCCGGCCACCCAGGACTACCACGTGGAAGACGTCCACCGCGCCGGGGGCATCTTCGGCATTCTGGGCGAGCTGGACCGGGCGGGCCTGCTGCACCGGGACGCCTCCACCGTGCATGCCCTGACGCTGGGCGCCGCCATCGACCTCTGGGATGTCCAGCGCAACGCGGACCCCGCCGTGCACCACTTCTTCAGCGCCGCACCGGGGGGCGTGCCCACCCAGGAAGCCTTTTCCCAGGACTGCCGCTACCCGAGCCTGGACCTGGACCGTAGCAGCGGCTGCATCCGGGACCTCGAGCACGCCTACACCCGGGAGGGCGGCCTGGCGGTGCTCTCCGGCAACATCGCCGTGGATGGCTGCATCGTAAAGACCGCCGGGGTGGATCCCAGCGTCTGGAAGTTCTCGGGCCGGGCCCGGGTCTTCGAGAGCCAGGATGCGGCGGTGCTGGGCATCCTCGGCGACACCATCGTGGCGGGCGATGTGCTGGTCATCCGCTACGAGGGCCCCAAGGGCGGCCCCGGCATGCAGGAGATGCTCTACCCCACCTCGTACCTGAAGTCGAAGGGCATGGGCAAGGCCTGCGCCCTGCTCACGGACGGCCGGTTCTCCGGTGGCACCTCGGGCCTCTCCATCGGTCATGCCTCGCCGGAGGCCGCCGACGGTGGCGCCATCGGCCTGGTGGAGGAGGGGGACACCATCGAGATCGACATCCCGGCCCGCAGCATCCACCTGGCCGTGAGCGACGCCGAGCTAAGCCGCCGCCGCGCCGCCATGGAAGCCCAGGGCGACGCCGCCTGGCAGCCCGCCAAACCCAGGCCCCGCAAAGTCTCCGCCGCCCTCAAAGCCTACGCCCTCATGGCCACCAGCGCCGACCGAGGCGCCGTCCGCGACGTCAACCAGATCCGGCGTAGGTAGCGGCTGGTTGGAAAACCAAAAAGATCACCACGATATTTCATTTTGTCTCGCGTATCGGCGCAGCCGATACCGAGAAGACACGAAGACACGAAGAAAAGCACAAAGAGGAAAGGCGATTTTTAACCACAAAGACCACAAAGACCACAAAGAAAAGCTTTCGTTCTTCTTCGTGTCTTCGTGTCTTCGTGGTGAATCAGTTTTGTTTTTTTGTAGACACCCGGCCTCAACCTTTGAGCGCTGCGATCAGGGCTTCGGCGAGGGGGCGGATGCGGCCGGGTTCGCTTAGGTAGGCGCCTCTTGCGGCGACGAGGCGGGCGCTGGAGCGGCCTAGGACGGCGGTCTCTACGAGGCCGTGGGCTTTGAGGGTGCCACCGGTCTGGACGAGGTCCACGATGGCATCGGCCAGGCCCAGGAGGGGCGCCAGCTCGGCGCTGCTGCTGAGGGGCACCAGCTCGGCGGTGAGGCCTTCGCGGGTGAGCCAGGCCTCGGTGGCCTTGGGGAACTTGGTGGCGAGGCGCAGGTGGGGCTTGGCGCGCAGCTTATCCAGGGTGACGCCGGTCTGGGCGCAGAGCGACAGGCGGCAGGCGCCGAAGCCCAGGTCCGCCAGCTCCAGCAGGTCCATGTCCATCTCGTCCAGGGTGTCCGAGCCCACGATGCCCAGGGAGGCCACGCCCGCCGCCACGTAGCGGGGCAGGTCGGCGCCCTTGAGCAGCAGGGCCGCGACGCCGGGGGTGGCGGTGGGGATGCGCAGCACCCGGGACTTGAGGGCAGCGGGGTCCAGGGCCAGGGGCGTGCCCGCCAGCTTCGGGACGAGGTCATCCCCCAGGCGGCCCTTGGGGAAGGCGATGAGGAGGGTGGGGGCGCTCATCGGGGCTCCTCGAAGAGGTCGGGGCGGGTGCCCGCCAGGTCGAGGAGGCGGGACAGGCGCACGCAGAAGCCCGCGGCCTGCCAGGGCTTGCCGAGGCCCGGGAAGAGCCGGTCGTAGCGGCCACCGGAGGCCAGCTCCTGCTGGGCGCCCGGGGCCCAGAGGCGCAGGGTGGGGCCCGTGTAGAAGTCCAGGCCAGCCAC
>CAITBU010000516.1 GCA_903890595.1 uncultured Holophagaceae bacterium
GGATCCTCGCCCAGCTTCAGGGCCAGGTCCCGCAGGACCGCCTCCACCGCCAGGGCGTGGATGCGCAGGCGCTCAGAGGGCGTCCACTCGCAGAGCAGGGTCCAGGCTTCGGCGCGGTTGAGCATCAAGGGCCTCAGGGCAGGTAGATGGTGGCCCGGGGGGGGCCGGGCTCAGGGTCACCGGAGTAGCGCACAGCCTCAAGGAAGAGGCCCGACGACGGGGCCGCCTTGGCACCCCAGTAGAGGTTGGCGGCCTCCGTAGGGTTGCGCAGGTCCTCGAGCACCCGGAGGGGTTCCTCCTCGCCCAGGGCGCAGGCCACAGCGGCGCCCACCATGCGGCGCACCAGGCGGCGGTAGAAGTGCGTGGCCCGGACCCGCAGGAGCAGGAGCTCACCTTCCTGGGTGGTCTCGCAGGAGAGGATCCGCACCCGGCCGTCCTCCTCCGGGTCGAGGTCGGCAAAGGCCGCCACATCGTGGTCCCCCTGGAAGGCCGACCAGGCCTTGGCCAGACGATCCCGATCCAGGCCGCGCTTCACCCACCAGATCCAGGGTTTCGCGAAGGCACTGCGGCGACGGCTGATCTGGTAGAGGTAGGTGCGGTCCACCGCGTCATGGCGGGCATGGAAGCGGGGCAGGCAGCTGCGCAGGTCCCGGATGGCGATGTCCTGGGGCAGGGCCGCATCCAGGATGCGGCGCAGCTCGCCGGGGCGGGGGGCATTCCTCGCTTCCAGGTGGAGATGCGCCACCTGACCGAGGGCGTGGACGCCGGCGTCCGTGCGGCCCGCGCCGCCCAGGTACAGCAGGCGAAGTCCCGCCTCATGGATGACGTGCTCCAGGCTGCCCGCCACGGTACGGACGCCCTCCTTGGTCTGCTTGTAGCCCTGGCGCTGCCAGCCCTGGAAGCGGCTGCCATCGTACTCGATGAGCAGCCGGTAGGCGGTGACGGGGGGTGGTTTGATGGCCATGCTCAGGGCCGCAGGATGGCATTGACGGCGTCGATGAGGACGGCGGGATCGTGGATGGGCTTGGCCAGGTAGCCCTCGGCACCGGTGGCGGCAAGGTAGTTCTCCCGATCCCCGAACATGGCGTGGGCCGTGGCCAGCAGCACGGGAATGTCGCGGGTGCGCGCGTCGGCCTTCAGCATCTTCGTGATGAAGATGCCGTCCACCTTCTTGCCTTCATAGGTCGAACCAGAGAGGCTCACATCCATGATCACGGCGGCCAGATCAGCCTCCAGCGCCAGGCGCAAGATCTCCGGGACGTCCTCAGAGACGAGGACCTCGAACCCGCCCTTCTTGACCAGGACGGTCTGGATGAACTTCACGTTGATGGGATTGTCCTCCACCAGGAGGATCCGTTTGGACATGTCTGCCTCGGAATCTCAGCCTATCGGGACTGGGTCATGCAACCAAGCGATTGAATGCTGGGCGGTTCAGTCTACAGGGTGGTTGCCGGCCTGCTGGCGGGCCTCCAGGGCCACCAGGAGGTCATCGGGCACCCGCAGACCGCCGCGCCCTCGGCCCAGGGCCAGGCCCGGCTTGTGGGCGCCGTGGTAGTCGCTGCCACCGGTGGCCACCATGCCCAGGCGGGCAGCCAGGCCCAGGAAGTAGGTCTGCTCCGAGGCCCGGTACTCGCCGTAGTAGGCCTCCATCCCTTCTAGCCCTTGACGCTGCAACTCCGCCATGGCGTCATCCCAGCGGAAGCGCCCCCCGGCGAAGCGCCCGGGATGGGCCACCACGGGCACGCCACCGGCTTCGCGGATCCAGCGGGCGGCCTCGGCGGGGGTGGGTTCTTCACGGGAGACATAGGCCGGGCCATCGTCGCCGATGAGGCGCTCGAAGGCCTCCGGAGGACGCCGCACATGGCCCTTCACCGCCAGGGCCTTGGCGAAGTGAACCCGGGAGAGCAGGGGGGTCTTGGACTGGGCCTGGACCTCCTCCAGCGTGACGGGGCGGCCCAGCTCAGCCAGTCGGGCCACCATCCGCACATTGCGGTCTTCCCGGGCCTGGCGCTGGTCCAGCAGATGAGCCTGGAAGGGGGCATGGGCAGGGTCCACCAGCAGGCCCAGCACATGGAGCGAGTGGCCCAGGTAGCGGCAGCTGATTTCAGTTCCGACCAGCAGACGGGTCCGCACCTGGGGCTGCATGGCCAGAAAGGACGGAATCCCGTCCAGGGTGTCGTGGTCCGTGAGGCAGAGTGCTGCCAGGCCCACTTGGTCGGCAAGCAAGGCCAGTCCCTCCGGGGTGTCGGTCCCGTCAGAGTGGAGGGTGTGGCAGTGGAGGTCGATCAAGGGGTTCCTGGAGGGAAGGCAGCAGGCCCCGGTTGGCCCGGTAGAGGGCGGCCAGGGTGAGGGCAACAGCTTGGAACAGCTCCGGCGGAATGAGGCGGTCCAGGTCCAGGGGATCCAAGGCGGCCAGCAGGTCCGGGTCCTTCGTGATGGCCACCCCGTGCTGGCGGGCCAGCTCCAGGATGCGCTCTGCCAGGAGCCCCTGACCCTTGGCGACGAGGCGGGGGGCGGCGTCCAGAAAGGGCGCCTCCGGCCGGTAGCGAAGGGCAGCGGCGCGGGGCCGAGGGGGTCCTGTGGGTCGGGCCATGCAGCCCTATCGGCAGGATTCCCTACTGCACGAAGTTCGCAGCGCTCTGGGCTTCGTCGTCCGGCTCTTCCATGGCCAGGCGCCGGAACAGCTTGACGTCGGCCAGCGAGAGCACGCTCATGTAGGAGAAGCCGCTGAAGAAGAGCCAGAGGAAGGGCACGGAGGCCCACTTGCGGATGTAGATGGCCACCAGGAGGGCGCCGAAGTAGTAGATGGCGAAGCCCAGCTCCAGGAAGGTCATGAGGCTCTTGGGCACCTTGTAGGCGCGCTTCGTGGCGGAGTTGCCCAGGGCGTCCACACCGTACTTGGGGGTGCGCTTGAACTCCTTGTCATCCGTGAAGAAGCCTTCCAGCACAGCCTTGGCCTGGTTCAGGGCCAGCCCGATGCCGAGGCCCATGAGGCCGGGGATGTACTTGAGGCGCTTGGTCCAGCCGGTGTTGTCCGTGAGCTCGCGCTGCGACAGACCGAAGTAGAGGCCCACACTCACGGCGTTGAGCAGGAAGAAGGGGCCGTCCGTCAGGAGCAGCACATGGACCGGCGTGCCGGCCCGGAACACCATGGCGGGCACCATGATGATCGAGAGGACCACCATGAGCATGTAGTTGCAGTTGGCCGTCAGGTGGAACCAGCACTCCATCTTCGTGTGCAGGCTCTCGTTGGACTTCCAGATGGTCTTCATCAGCTTGCGGATGACCTGGGCATTGCCCTTGGCCCAGCGGTGCTGCTGGCTCTTGAAGGCGTTGACCTCCACGGGCAGTTCAGCGGGGACCACCAGGTCCTTGAGGTAGACGCCCTTCCAGCCCTTGAGCTGGGCACGGTAGGACAGGTCGGCGTCCTCGGTGATGGTGTCGTGCTCCCAGCCCCCGGCATCGGCGATGGCCGACACGCGCCACATGCCGGCGGTGCCGCTGAAGTTGAAGAAGGCCTTGGAGCGGTGGCGGACGGTGTGCTCGAACACAAAGTGGCCGTCCAGCAGGATGGCCTGCACCTGCGTCAGCAAGGAGAACTCACGGTTGAGGTGCGCCCAGCAACCCTGGACGAAGGCGACCTTCTCATTGGCGAAGTGGGGCACGGCCTTGCGGAGGAAGTCCTCCGTGGGCAGGAAGTCGGCGTCGAACATGGCCACCAGCTCGCCCTTGGCGACCTTGAGGCCCTCGGACAGGGCACCGGCCTTGAAGCCCGTGCGGTCCGTGCGATGGAGATACTGGATGTCGAAGCCCAGGGCCTGGTAGCGGGCCACCACAGCACTGGCCACTTTGACGGTCTCGTCGGTGGAGTCATCCAGCACCTGGATCTCAAGCTTCTCCCGGGGCCAGTCCATCTTGACGACGTAGTCCATCAGTCGCTCGATGACGTTCATCTCGTTGAAGACAGCGAGCTGCACCGTCACCATGGGCAGGTAGTCCGGCCCGCCCACAGGCTGGGGGACGTCCTTCTTATGACGGAAATAGAGGAAGAGGATCCAGAGGCGGTGTGCTCCGTAGATGCTCAGGATGGTGAGCAGCACGAAGTAGGTGGCCAGCACGACGGTCCTGACGATTTCCATCACGGATCTATCCCCCACGGTCCCGGTCCGCGGGACACTTTTATTGTGCCAGGGATGCTAGGAAAATCCAGCAGAATCCTAACGATTCCGCGACTGATGTCCGATCCATCCGGTAAGATGGCAGGCATGGCCGCACCGGACGATTCCAGCGAACCCAGAACCATCGGACGCTACCAGGTGCTGAGCCTCCTGGGTTCCGGTGCCATGGGCCGGGTGCTGCTGGCCGAAGACCCCCGCATCAAGCGCCGTCTGGCCATCAAAGTGCTGCGCATGGACAGCCTGCGGGACCCGGCCGAGCGCCACGAGACCCTGCTGCGCTTCCAGCGGGAGGCCGAGGTCTCGGGCCTGCTGAACCACCCGGGCATCGTGGCCATCTATGACGTGGGCGAAGAAGCGGACCTGGGGCCCTTCCTGGCCATGGAGTTCGTGCCCGGACGCCCCCTTGACCATCTCATCAAGGATGGCCCCGCCCTGGATATCCCCCAGAAGCTGCGCATCGCCTCGGAGCTGGCGGCGGCCCTGGACCATGCCCACGCCAAAGGCATCGTCCACCGGGATGTTAAGCCGGGGAATGTGATGATCGGAGAAGATGGCCGGCCCAAGCTCATGGACTTCGGCATCGCCCGCCGGGACAACGCGGAGCTGACCCAGGCCGGGACCTTTCTGGGTACCCCCAGCTATGCCAGCCCCGAGCAGATCCGCGAGGGCATCACGAACCCTCGCTCGGATCTCTTCAGCTTCGGTGTGCTGGTCTTTGAGCTGCTCAGTGGGCAGTCGCCGTTCCCCGGGACCTCCATCAACACCATCCTCTACCGCATCGTCAACGAGCCGCCGGTGGAGGTCCAGCCGCCGGTCACGGGCATCCTGCCGGAGGGCTGGAAGCGGGTCTTTGACCGCGTCCTGGCCAAGCGCCCCGAGGATCGCCATGCCAGCTGCGAGGCCTTCGTGCGGGAGCTGGCCGAGGCCGTGGTGGACCTGGGCGACGGGCACCGGGAGGCGACTCCACCGCGGGTCCAGTCCACGGAAGAGGGTCCCCGCACTGAGATCAAGCCGGAGACGCTCGACGCAGTGCGAACCCTGCCCAGCCAGGCCCGCAGAAAAATGTGGCCCTGGGTCGCAGCCCTCCTCCTACTCGCCGGTGGCGCGGGTGGCTGGTACTTCCTGAAGACCCCCCGGAAGGTCCACCTCCAGATCGAGACCGCCCCGCCGGGTGCCACCCTCACCGTGAACGGCGTCCCGGCAGGGGGCACCCCCACCCGTCAGACCCTGGCCCCCGGGGACCACCTGCGCCTGGACCTGAAGGGCTTCCAGTCCGTCGCCTACGAGGTGAAGGCCGGTGCGACGCCCGCTCCCTTCCTCCTGGCCCCCATCGTCACGGAGGAGACCCTGGACTCCCTACCACCCGGGGCCACCGTGGTGCTGGATGAAAAGCAGCTCCCTGGCGTTACGCCCCTGAAGGTGAGCTGGAACCAGGGCCAGGCCCACCGCCTCACCCTGACCCTGGGGAGCCTGGGCTACGCCGCTGACTTTGCCCCGGGAGAGTTCCCTGGGGGGCGCCTATTTGCCCTGAAGGAGGGCGGCACGGCGGCCGCCCAGGCCGAACCGGCCCTGGATCCCGCCGCCCCGGGCAGCCTGCGCCTGGCCGGTGGCTTCAGTGTGCGCCTCCGCGCCGACGGCAAGGACCTGGGGGAGCTCACCCCGGGAGCCAAGGTCAGCCTGGCCCCGGGGCTGCATCGCCTGGAGCTGAGCAGCGCTGCTCACTTCTACCGGGATACCCGGACCCTCAGTGTCACTGCGGGCCAATCGGCCACCCTCACGGTCCCGGCGCTGGCCACCCTCACCGTGGAGTCCTATCCGGGTACCGGCAAGGTCTTCGTGGATGGCCAAGACGCGGGCATTGAGAGCGACGGCAGCAGCCTGCAGCTGTCCCACGGCCGCCACACCCTCACCGTGCGCGGCCCCAAGGGCATCCACACGGAGACCCTGGACCTCAGCGGCAATCGCCAGCTTCGCTTCCCGCTCTGAAACCTGTGGTCTGCTCACCCCTCCCTGGGGGGCCTGGCCATGCAACCATTTCCCCATCCCCGGGTCAGAGCATGTAGGAGGTACCCCATGAAGTCCCTGACTGGTTCCCTCGCCTTGATCTCGCTCCTGGCCGCTGGCCCGATGGTCACCGCCGCACCCCAGACCCCCCGAGACCGCACCCCGCCACCGGCCGAGGTCGGCCCCCAGGAAGTTCGCCCCGACGCCCCGGCCCCTCGCGACCTGCCGCCACCCCCGCCGCCCCCAGCCGCCCGGCCCTTACCCCCGGCCGAGGCCCCCCAGGCCCAGCGGGAGCGCGCTCAGGACGACGGCCAATGGGTCCACACGGAGCAGTACGGCTGGGTCTGGATGCCCTATGGGGATGGTTTCACTCATACCCCCTCCAACGGTGGCACCCCGCACATGTACCTCTACTACCCGGAAGCGGGTTGGACCTGGGTGCTCGCGCCCTGGCTGTGGGGCTGGGGGCCACGCCCCTACTTCGGAGTCGTCGGGCCGCGGTTCTACGGCTGGTGGGGCATCGGCCTGGGCCACTGGTACGGCTTCTCCGGCCGAGGCCATGTGGGCTACCTAGGGGGTAGCTACTGGGGCAGCGGCCGCTGGAATCACGTGGGGCGCGGATCCTACTCTATCGGCCATGGGTCTGGGGGTCGCGGCGGGTTCAGCTTCGGCGGCGGCGGCAACGGCGGCGGGGGCAGGGGCCTCAGCCCAGGGTGGCGGCGGTAGCCCATTCCCTTAAAAATGGATCTTCCGGGATTTCAGGGAAAGAAATCTCACCGCAGAGAACACAGAGAACGCAGAGGAAAACAGGCAAGGGGTGGCTGAAAAGAAAGGAAGGAACGCGGAGGAAAACCGAGGGGCCGAGGAGAGCGGAGAACGGCCTGGGTGCCTGGGTCGGAAAAGCTTCTTAGCCGGGGATGGACGGGGAGGAGCGGGATAAAGCA
>CAITBU010000517.1 GCA_903890595.1 uncultured Holophagaceae bacterium
CGTCAGGCTGCGGTCGGTGGCCTGGGCCGCTTGCAGCTCCAAGGTGCGGGTGGCGATGGTCAGGGTGCCCTTGCCCCCCATGGCCTCCACCGCATTGATGCAGAGGTTCACCAGGACCTGCTGGAGCTGGGAAGGATCCCCATCCACACAGAGGCCGTCCTCCAGGCGGGTGCACACCTCCAGGTCCGGGTGCAGGGAAGGCTGGATCAGGGCCAGGCACTCCTTGACAGCGGCGGCCAGGTCCACGGACTCCTTCCGGTTTTTGCCTCGGCGCCCGAAGGCCAGGAGCTTGCTGGTCAGCTCGCTGGAGCGCTTGGCTGCCGCGAGGATGGCGTTGATCCGCTTCTGGCGCCGGGGGTCCTGCTCGTCCGCCAGCAGCAGGTCGGCGTGCCCCATGATGCCCGCCAGCATGTTGTTGAAGTCGTGAGCCACGCCCCCGGCCAGGCTACCCAGGCTGCTGATCTTCTGGGCGTGAGCCTGCTGGACCTCCTGCTCCAGGCGGTGGCGGTCCTCCACGGCCTTCAGGGCCTGGTTGATGTTGGCCGCCAGCCGACCAATCTCGTCGTCGGCATGTCCCGGAGGCAGGCTCAGGCGCATGCCCTGGGCAGCATCCAGGGCGCTCAGGCGGTCAGACATCATGGTGATGGGGGTCACCACGCTCCGAGTGACGGTGAGCGCCAAGGCGCCGCCCACCACCGCCGTAATGGCCAGCACCAGGATCCGCAGGAGCAGGGCATACCGGGCTACCCCCCGGGCGATCTCCTGCTTATCCGGGGCGATGCGGATCTCCCCCACCACCTCGTTGGCGATGAAGGGCGAGCGGACAGAGTGGGTGATCTCGAAGGCTCCGGGCATCCAGCTCGCCCGGTGCTCCAGGGCCAGCACGCCCTCTCCTCCCCGGATCTCCACCGCGGCGAGGATGGGGGAGTTGAGGAGGCCCCGGGCAGTTTCTTCGGCCAGGCGGCGGTCGCCCACAAAGCAGGCTGCGCTGGCAGAGGGCTCCACCACAGTGAGGAGGGCCTCGATCCGTTCCTGGGCCCGCTGGGTCTCGTAGCGCTCCGCCAAGTGCCCTACGATCCCATGGGCCAGCAGCCCAACCACCAAGGACACCCCCAGGACCAGCAGGAGGGTCCGGCGGACGAGACTGGATCGGATCAGGAGGGAGACCACGGTGGGCCCTTATCGGGTCAAGGAATGGACCACGCGAACGCGGCGATCGACGCGGGCGGCATCCAGTACGCCGATGGCGCCCTTGTTTTCGGAGACGACCTCCAGGACCTCATCTGCAGTCAGGGCCTGGGGTGGCTGGGCCTGACCCGAGTAGAGGAGGCGCGCCCAGTAGGCGCTGATATCAGGCAGGTCCTTGCCCACCAGCAGCTGATAGAAGCGGGCCCGGAGGGCCGGGGGCTGGGCCTGCTCCACCGGCATGGCCACGGTGCCATTGGGGAGGCGCTTCTGTCGGCCCATGAAGATGTTGACGACCTCGTCCCGGGTGAGGCTCTGGATGCGGCTCTCCGGGTGGACGATGATGACGGGCTCGCCGGCGTGGGCTGGCACGAGGCTCAGCAGCAGCACCAGCAAGACTGAGGCAGGGCGGATGGGAGGGCGCGGTCGCATGGCTTCGCCTCAGAACACGAAGTCAAGCGTTACGGAGCCCACGGTGGCTTTGCCCTCCCAG
>CAITBU010000518.1 GCA_903890595.1 uncultured Holophagaceae bacterium
CCCAGCGGGCGGGGTCCGTGGCCTCGATGGCCTCGATGATCGGGCCGGTCTCGGGATGGACGGTGTCCAGGTGCCAGCCCACCGCTGTCAGCGGGGGCGCCACGACCTTCACGGCCTGGTGGTGGCGGCTGTTCACCAGGAAGACATCCTCGCCCAGGAGGGCCCGCAGGCGGGACCCCGGGGCCAGCTGCACCCGGTGGTGCATGTCCGGGTGGTCTGCGTCCCCATGCTGGTGCCGGGAGGCCTCGCAGCCGAAGTGGTCCGGGATGTCCTGGAGGAGGCTGCCCCCCAGGGCCACGTTCAGGATCTGCTCGCCCCGGCAGGTGCCGAGGATGGGTAGGTTGCACGCCCAGGCGGCGCGGACCAGGGGGACCTCCAAGGTGTCGCGGGCGCTGTCCACCTCGGCTCGGGCGTGGACGGCTTCGGCGGCGTCCCAGTGGCAGGGGTGGATGTCGTGGCCACCCGTGAGCAGGAGGCCGGCAGCGGTGTCCAGGTCCGGGAGGGGGTCCCCGGGTGTCAGCAGGGTCACGGCTCCTTCCCAGCCAGCTGTAGCGATGGCAGGAAGATAATACTTCTCTGCGCCAGACTTGCTTTTACAGCTCACCAGGAGGATTGAGTTGGCCCTTGACATGACGGTCCCTCGGATGAATCCTCAACACCCTACCACCCCCTCAGACGGTCTGAGTTGACGGTGCGGCGGAGAGCTCCGCCGAGAAAAGGAGGACTTCATGTCCGGTTCATTGAACAAAGTCATGCTCATCGGCAACCTCGGGCGCGATCCCGAGCTGAAAACCACCCCCTCGGGCCAGCAGGTCGCCCGCTTCTCCGTGGCCACCACTGAGAACTGGAAGAACCAGGCGGGCGAGAAGCAGAGCAAGACCGAGTGGCACAACATCGTGGTCTGGGGTAAGCAGGCCGAGATCGCCGAGAAGTACCTGCGGAAGGGCAAGCAGGTGCTGGTCGAGGGCCGCATCCAGTACCGCGAGTACACGGACCAGGCCGGGGTCAAGAAGACCGCCTGCGAGATCCGCTGCGACAACTTCGTCATGCTGGGCCGCATGGAAGACAGCGGCCCCCGCGAGGGCGGCTACAGTCGGCCCTCCACCACCCCCGAGTACGACGGTGGCGGCGCCCCCTCCCCCAGTGGCAGTGGCGGTGGCGGCTACCCCGAGGACGACATTCCGTTCTAGGGGTGATGGTTCCGCCGACCTGATCGGCACGGCTTCAAAACGGCGCCAATGGCGCCGTTTTGAAGATATGAAAAGATCTTTTTGGCGGCTAAGCCGCCTATCTAGAAACGGGGCCCGCAGGGCACCGTTTCTAGCACAGCCAGTGAGATTAACCCACGGAAAACCTAGCAAACCGGGCTACAATCAAGGGTTCGGGAGAGTCCATGCTTGCTGTACAGAATGTCACCATGCGCTTCGGCGCCAAGATCCTGTTCGAGGACGTGACCACGACCTTCAACCCGGGTCGTCGCTACGGCCTGACGGGTCCCAACGGGTCAGGCAAGTCCACGTTCATGAAGATCCTGTCGGGCGAGCTCGAGCAGCAGATGGGCAATGTGATCAAGCCCCGCAAGATGGGCATCCTGCGCCAGGACCAGTTCGCCTTCGACGCATTCCGGGTCATCGATACGGTGATCATGGGCAATGCGGGCCTCTGGAAGGCCCTGCAGGAGCGGGACGCCATCTACGACAAGGCCGAGATGACGGACGAGGACGGCATGCGGGTCGCCGAGCTGGAAGGCACGGTGGCTGACGAGGATGGCTACACCGCCGAGAGTGATGCCGCCGTGCTGCTGGACGGCCTGGGCATCCCCGAGAACTTGCACGGGCGCAAGATGAGCGAGCTGCAGGGCGGCCAGAAGGTGCGCGTGCTGCTGTCCCAGGCCCTCTTTGGTAACCCCCAGGCCCTGCTGCTGGACGAGCCCACCAACCACCTGGATCTGGACTCCATCCACTGGCTGGAGGAGTTCCTCAGCCGCTACAAGGGCACGGTGGTGGTGATCTCCCACGACCGCCACTTCCTCAACAACGTCTGTACCCACATCGCCGACATCGACTACCAGACGATCATCCAGTACACCGGCGGCTACGACGACATGGTCATGGCCAAGATCCAGGTGCGGTCCCGCATCGAGTCCGACAACGCCCAGCGCGAGAAGAAGATCGATCAGCTGAACGAGTTCATCCAGCGCTTCGCTGCGGGCACCCGCAGCAGCCAGGTGAACAGCCGCCGCAAGGAAGTGGAGCGCCTCCAGCCCAGCGACCTGGCCCGCAGCAACATCCAGCGCCCCTTCATCAAGTTCAACCAGCTGAAGCCCGGTGGCCGCTACGCCCTGGAGTTCGAGGGCGTGAAGAAGGGCTACGACACCGACAAGGACGGCACTGGCGGCCGCCACGAGGTCATCAAGGGCTTTTCAGCCATGGTTCAGCGGGGCGAGAAGGTGGCCCTCATGGGCCGCAACGGCATCGGCAAGACCACCCTGCTGAACGCCCTGCTGGCCAATGCACCGCAGGTCACGGAGCTGGGCCTGAAGCTCGACGGGGGCACGGTGAAGTGGGGCCACGATGCCAACGTGGGCTACTTCTCCCAGGACTTTGCCGAGAGCATTCCCAAGGGCTATGAGCTGGTCACCTGGCTGCATCAGTTCGATCCCGAGGCCACCAAGGAGCAGATCCGCGGCATCATGGGCCAGATGCTCTTCCGCGGCGAGGAAGGCAACAAGATGACGGACGTGCTGAGCGGTGGCGAGTCCTGCCGCCTGCTGTTCTGCAAGCTCATGCTGCAGAAGCCCAACGTCCTGGTGCTGGATGAACCCACCAACCACCTGGATCTGGAAGCGGTCATCGCCCTCAACGACGCCCTCCAGCGCTACGATGGCACCATCCTCTTCGTGACCCACGACGAGGACATCATCGACGAGGTGGCCACCCGCATCTGGCACCTCACCGACGATGGCATCGAGGACTTCCAGGGGACCTTCGCGGAGTATGGGGCGCCGCTGGGCCGCTAGAATCGCTCCGAAATCGCTCTGCGATTTCGGAGCTGGGAAAAGCTAAATCGGGGTTGCTGTCAGCAGGATTCGCAGGACTTCCTCGGCCACCTTCAGGCCCACGATGCCGGGCATGTAGGAGATCGTCCCCACGGGCCTGCGCTGGCGGCCGGGGCCGCGGTGGGGTTCGATATCAATGGGGTTGGCGGGACGCTTGTTGTCGGCGGGCTCCAGGGAGTAGACGCAGCGGATGCCGGAGGTGATGCCGGCCTTGCGCAGCTCCTTTCGAACTCGCGCTGCCAGGGGGCAGAGGAGGGTCTCGCTGAGGTCCCCCACCCGCAGCAGGCTGCTGTCCAGGCGGCCGCCCGCACCCATGGCCGTGATGATGGGGATGCCCTGCTCGTGGGCGGTGCGCATGAGGGCCACCTTGCAGGTCATGGAGTCGATGGCATCGATCATGACGTCCGGGCGGGGGGTGAGCAGGTCCGGCAGGGTGTCCGTGTGGATGAACGTGATGCGGGGTTCGACGTCACAGTCGGGGTTGATGTCCCGCACCCGGGCCGCCGCCACCTCGGCCTTCGGCTGCCCCAGGGTGGAGCGCAGGGCGTAGAGCTGCCGGTTGAGGTTGCTGGGGCCCACCCCATCGTGGTCCACCAGGCGCAGGTGGCCAACGCCGGCCCGGGCCAGGGCCTCCACGGCGAAGGAGCCTACCCCGCCCAGCCCGAAGACCGTGACGCGGGCGGCGGAGAGGCGGTCCAGGGCGGCCTCGCCAAGCAGCAGCTCGCTGCGGGAAAACCACCTCATGCCAGAACCTCCCGGAAACACGCCAAGCCATTCTCCCAGGTCCGGGCCGCCAGCACCGCCGGGTCCTCGCTGGCGTGCCTGGCCACGCAGGCCAGCACCGCGCTCAGGTCGGCCTGGCCGTCGCTTTCGAGGAGCAGTCGGTCCTCCGCCACGGCCAGGAGAGAAGCCTGGGCGGCGGGGCCGTGCGTCTCCAGCCGGGCTCCGGAGATGGATAACCAGAGGCCCAGGGCCTGCAGCTCCCGGGCTGTCTCGGGGCTACCGGAGTAGGCATGGACCATGGCCTTCGGGAGGCGGCCTTCGGTCCGCAGCAGGGTCAAGAGGGGGCCCCAGGCCCGGACCGCATGGAGGGCCATCGGGCGCTCCAGGTCTCGAGCGAGGCCCAGCTGGATGCGTAGGGCCGCTGTCTGGGCGCTGCGATCAGCGTCCTTTCGGCTGAAGTCCAAGCCGCACTCCCCCACGCCCGCAGGGTGGGTACGCAGGAGGGTCTCCAGGCGACCTTCCCAGCCGGGTGCAGCCTCCGCCACGAACCAGGGATGCAGGCCCAGCATGGGAATGACCCCCGGGTCCGCCGCCGCCGAGTCGAGGACGGTCCCCCAGTCGGACTCTCGAGTCCCGCACACCACCCGCCGCCCCACCGACAAAGCCGGGGCGCCGCCGAGGTGGCTGTGAGCATCGAAGAGCGGTTGCATGGGGGAAGATCCTGAAACATTGTTGTGCGAAACTGTAAGGAGGGTCCCGTAGCTCAGATGGGAGGCTCCGACTCCGCAAGCCGAAGGCGAGCGGGAGCACCCTGCGGGGCAGGGTGCGTGAGGCGGAGGAGCAGCTCCCATCTTAGAGCTGGCGGAGCTGCGACCACGGTAGGATGCCAACCCTCGGTTGTGCGAAACTGTGGGGAGGGTCCCGTAGCTCAGATGGATAGAGCAGCTCCCTCCTAAGGAGCAGGTCGGACGTTCGAATCGTCTCGGGGCCACCATATGAGGTTCGCATGTCCCGCTCAGCACTGAAGGATCAGGTCTTCATGAACATGGC
>CAITBU010000519.1 GCA_903890595.1 uncultured Holophagaceae bacterium
ACCATCCCCGCCTTCGTCATCAGCGGCATCTGGCCGAAGTTCTTCACCATGGGGAACTACGTAACAAGCTCCCTGATCATGTTCGCCGGCGGCGTGCTCGGCATCATGTTCGTGGCCCTGCTCCGCCGGGTCATGGTCGAGGATGCCGAGCTCCCTTACCCCGAGAGCGTGGCGGCTGCCGAGATCCACAAGGCTGGCGCCCGGGGCGGTAGCGGTACCAAGTTCCTGTTCGGGGCCATGGGCCTCGGTGCGGTGATCCAGGCCCTGGTGCAGGTGCAGCTCTTCGCCACCTCCTGGGAGCACTTCGTTGCCTTCAAGGCCACGGCCATCAACCTCGCCAAGGGCTGGAAGGCCAAGGTCGGCGGTGGCATGCTCCTCAGCTCCCCTGGCATCAGCCCCGCCTACATGGGCGTGGGCTACATCATCGGCCCCAAGCTCGGCGCCCTGAACTTCTCCGGCGGCATCATCGCCTGGGGCCTGCTGGTGCCGATCATCACCTACTTCCTGGCTCCGGGCGTCCTGCCTGAGGGTGCGGCTGAGGGTGACTGGATCGCCCTGTCTGTCTCGGTCTGGAAGTTCATCGTGCGGCCCATCGCCATCGGCGGCATGCTCATGGGCGCCTGCTTCACCCTCTTCAAGATGCGCAAGAGCCTGGGTACGGGCCTCAGCCGCTCCGTCTCCGATGTCAAGAAGGCTGCCGCGGGCGAGCAGGTGGTGGATCGCGTCAACAAGGACCTGCCCTTCACCTACGTCCTGGCCGGCCTCGGTTTTGCCGCTCTGGTGACCTTCTTCATCACCTGGCGCATCTTCCTGGTGAGCCCCCTGGTCTCCCTGGTGGCGGCCCTGGTGGTGGTGATCCTCGGCTTCTTCTTCTCGGCCATCAGCGGCTACCTCGTCGGCATCATGGGCTCCAGCAACAACCCCATCTCCGGCCTGACCCTGACGGCCCTGGTGATCACCGCCCTCGTGATGGTGGTCCTTGGCGTCAAGGGCCGGGAAGGCGTCGCTGCCGTGCTCGGCGTGGCCGCTGTGGTCTGCGTCAGCGCGGCCGTGGCTGGTGAGATGCTGCAGGACCTCAAGGCTGGCCACATCCTGGGCGGCACCCCCTGGCGCATGGAGATGGGCGATCTGCTCGGCGTGGCTCTGGCCTCCGTCGTGCTGTTCATCCCCCTCATGGTGCTGCACGAGGGCGACATCTCGGCCCAGGCCACCAAGCGCATCGCTGAGCTGACCGCCCAGCAGGTGCAGGTGGTGACGGACCCCGAAGGCAAGACCTACACCCTGGATCAGGTGAAGCAGCTGCCCGCTGACCAGAAGAAGATCGTGCTGTCCCTGGACGCCGGCTTCGGCTCCAAGCAGCTGGCTGCTCCCCAGGCGGGCCTGATGGCGCTGCTCAGCCGCGGCATCGTGGAAGGCAAGATGGCTTGGCCGCTGATCATCGTCGGCATGATGATGGGCCTCGCCTTCATCCTCATGCAGGTGCGCAGCCCCATGCTGGTGTCCGTGGGCATGTACCTGCCCCTGGAGACCACCTTCGCCATCTTCCTCGGCGGCCTCATCAAGGGCGTGGTCGAGATGGTGGGTGCCAAGCGGGGCCTCAACGAGGCCCAGAAGGTGCGCGCCGAGAACAACGGCGTGCTGCTGGCGGCTGGCCTGATCGCTGGCGAGGCCCTGGTGGGCCTGGTCTTTGCCGCCTTCGCCTTCTACGAGGTGAAGTTCCAGCTCACGCGCTTTGTCTGGGGCCCCACCGCCGCTCCCGGCGCCTTCTGGATCAGCCTGCTGATCCTGGCTGGCATCGCCGTCTACCTCGTGAAGGTGCCCCTGGCCAACGCCGGCGCAGCCGACGAGCCTGCACCTCCAAGTGCTAACTTTTAAGTAGCTGACTCACGGCACCAGAATTCAGTCTGTCTCGGCTTCGCCGAAGCCGAGACAGACTGAATTCTGGTGATGAGATTTTTCTTGGGCTTGTGACATGACTCCATTTCCTGACGAAACCTTCCTCGCCCTGATTCCTGTTCCGGCGGTGGCGTCGGAGGAGGGGCCGGAGGGTACGCTGGTGCTGATCCGGCCCAAGATCCTGTCGGCGCGCTGGGGCTGGCTCCTGCGGATGATAAAGAAGCCCGCCTACCGCGTGAAGCTCGATGCTCGTGGCACCGCCGTGTGGCGGGCCTGCGACGGCCGGCAGACTGTGGGCCAAGTGATCGAAGCCGTGGCAGTGGCCTTCCCCGAGGAAGCCGACACCACCGTCCGCACCGCCCTCTTCATCCGGGAGCTAGCCCGGGGGCAGTTTCTGGCGTTGGCTACGACGGGGCTACCCCTGGGCTGAGCCACAGGCCGGTGATTCGCTGCCAGAAGGCCCTGGCATCCGAGGTGAGGCTAGGGGTCTGCGCTTCGACTTCCATCCTCATGGTGAGACGCCCAAGGGCTTTGGCATTGCCCAGAAGGGCCAGGATGTCGGCGGCATCCTGAGGGCTACCGGCCTCCAGCTTGAGAAGGATCAGGCCAAGCTGTATAGCGGGCAACGCCCCAGGCAGCGAGAGCCAGACCCCCAATGAGGCAGTGGGAAACCCCATGGTGATCCAGGTGGGACAAAAGCCCGCGGTCGATCACGTGCGCTCCAGGGCATCCTGCTGGGCCATGCACTTGCTGAAGCGCCGCTGCTCCCGCTTCAGTTGGTTTCGCAGCTGAAGGACCTCGGCATCCGAAGCGCCTGCTGGCAGGAGGTGGCGCATCAGGTGCAACCCCTCTCCATCCCGATACAGCCCCTCACAGAGGGCCAAGCCCTCCAGGGGAGTCATTAGGGGATCCAGGCGCCGCATGGCCCCATGTTCCTACGGTCCCAGGCTAGGTGCCAAAGGAAAGATCCGTGGCCGGAGGGCGCAGGCTCAGTCCGCGTTGAAGAGGCGACCCTGGGCGAGACGGATGATGGCGGGGACATGCAGGTCCTCGCCCGCCCCAGGCAGCTCGCCGCTGGGCGTGGGGGCATGGGTCAGGAGGCGGCTGGGGGTGGCCGAGGGCTCGCCGCCATCCTGGGGTTCGCCGTAGACCCGGCCGCTCACCACGCCGCTGGGCAGGGGCTGGGCCACGGCCACGCTGCCGGTATCCATGATCGGCGCCACGGGACGGGTCCCGCTACCCAGGTGGAGGCTCTTGCGGCGGTCTTCCAGGAGCTGCTCTTCCTGGTCGAAGCCGCTGGCCAGGACGGTGACCAGCACGCGGTCCTCCATGCCCTCGCCTTCCACGGTGCAGGCCTTGATGTCGGGGATGTTGGCGTAGTGCTCCTGGAGGTAGTTCATAGCGGTCTCGATGGCCGAGGCCTCCATGACTTCCCAGTCTGCGGTGATGGAGACCATGACGTTGGCGGCAGCACCGGTCTGGGCGCGCTCGAGCAGGGGGCAGGCCAGAGCCTTGCGGAGGGCGTCCATGACAGCCTCTTCGCCGCGTCCGGCGCCGGTCCCGATGAGGGCCTCGCCACCGTTGCGCAGCACGGCTTCCACGTCGGCGAAGTCACCGTTGATGATGCCGGGCTTGAGGATCAGGTCCGCAATGCCGCGCACGCCCTGGATGAGCACGCCGTCGGCCACGCGGAAGGCTTCCTTCATGGTGACCCGGGCGTCGCAGACGTTCTTCAGGCGCTCGTTGCTGACCACGATCACCGTGTCGGCGGTCTCCCGCAGGTTGGTGAGGCCCAGGAGGGCGAGGTCGCCCTTCTTCCGGCCTTCCCAGGCGAAGGGGGTGATGACCACGGCCACCGTGAGGGCGCCCAGCTCCCGGGCGAAGCTGGCGAGGACAGGTGCCGCACCGGTACCGGTGCCACCGCCCATGCCGGCGGTGATGAAGACCATGTCGGCACCCTGCAGGGCCGCCAGGACCTCTTCCCGGCTCTCCTCAGCGGCCACAGCGCCGCGCTCAGCGCTGCCGCCAGCCCCGAGGCCACGGCTGCTCTGGGGTCCCAGGGGCAGCTTGAGGTGGGCCTTGCTCTGGCCGAGGCTCTGCTGGTCCGTGTTCATGGCGATGAACTGCACGCCCGTGACGCCGCTTTCGATCATGCGGTTCAAGGCGTTACAGCCGGCTCCGCCCACCCCGATCACCTTGATGTTGGCGCCAGGAAGGGTGTGGGGGCAGGGAAGGAAGGGTGTTTCGGACACGGGTACTCCAGGGTGAAACAGGGCTAGAGGAACTTCCGGATACGATCCATGAAGCTGATGCGGCGCTCGGTCTTGACACGCACCTCGGCCCGCTCGCGGGCCATGACCTTGACGGCCCCTACGGCGTTCACGAAGAAGGGGTTGCCGGTGGCCTGGGCCAGGCCGGACACGCCCTGGATGCGGCCCAGCACCACCCGCGGGCGGCCCAGGACGGACTGCGCCAGGACGGGCAGGTGGCCCAGCAGGGCGCCGCCGCCCACCAGGTGCACACCGCCATGGATCTCGTGCATGAGGCCCGTGCGGGCCACCTCGGCCAGCACCAGGTTCAGCAGCTCGGCGGCGCGGGCGTGCAGCACCTCGGCGATGTCGCGGCGGGGCACGGTGCGGCCTTCTTCTTCGAGCTCGATGGCTTCCTCGGGGGGGACGTGGGAGTACAGAACGGTGCCGTGGCGCAGCTTGATGCGCTCAGCAGCAGAGATGCCGCCCAGGTGCTTGGTGATCTCCAGATCCCGGGTGAAGTCGGAGCCACCGATGGGAATGACGGCGGAGTGGAACAGGGTGCCGTGCAGGAAGACGCCCATGTGGGTCAGCTGCTCGCCGATGTCGACCACCACGGCGCCGTGGTCGCGATCCTCGCGGCTGAGGACAGCCTCGGCGCTGGCCAGGGGCGAGTACATGAGCCGGGCCCCCACGAGGCCGGCGTTCTTGAGGGCCAGCTCCAGGTTGGTGACCACGGTGCTGGGGGCCACCACGAGGCGGACCTCGGCCTCCAGGGTCTCGCTGAACATGCCCACGGGGTTGCGGATGTCCCGCTGACCCTTGAGGTGAAAGATCTGCGGCAGGCGGTGGAGGACGACTTCTTCCTTGGCGAGCTTGCAGGCGTTGGTGGCCTGCTCCAGCACGCGGTCCCGGTCGGCGGCGGTGATGATGCGGTCAGCGCTGGAGATGGTGATGGAGTCGCGGAGGTTCTCACCCTTGAACTGGATGCCATCCACGGCGACCGAGATGCCGTCCACCTTGGTCTGGCCGGCGGTATTCATGGCCTCTTCCAGCGCTCTTACGATGGCCCGGTGGACCGGCTCCATGTCCGTGATCTCGCCCCGGTTGAGGCCGCCCTGGGTAGGCGCCTGGCCCGTGCCCGTCACATTGATCGTTCCGTCTTCCTCGTGCACGGCGACGACTGCGACCACTTTACTTGCACCAAGGTCGAGCCCGAGGAGAACGGCGCGCTGCGGCATGGAAGTCCTTTTCCTTAACTAAGATTTATACCAGTTTCCAGGCCCGAATAGAGGACCCGGGGAGGAAAAAACTCGGATCTGAAGCCGCCTTAGCGTGTCTTGGCCGAAGGGGGCGCTTCCTCCTGGGGTTCCCCCACCGCCACCTCGTCGTCCCAGCGCAGGTCGATGTAGCGCAGGCGGGCGAGATCGGTGCGCTGGGAGAGGCGGTCCACGAAGAGTCCCTGGAAGTTGGGCACGTTCTTCGTCACATCCTGGCGGGAGAGGTAGATGGGGGCCGGCAGGGTGTCGATGTAGGCTATGGGCCCCTTGGCGCTGTCCCGAAGCTCCGTGATGCGCTCATAAAAGCCCTGCTGCTTTTCCCGAAGCGTGCGGGCGGCGCTCACCAGGCGGGCCAGCCCCTTGTCGGTCTGGCTGCCGGGATCAACCACCACCGGAATGGGATTCAGGTTGGCGGGGCTCACCCGGTCCAGCAGCACGCCGTCGTCGGAGACCAGGAAGACTCCGTTGGGGCGCACCAACCAGAGCACCGGGCGGCGCTCCTCAATCATCAGGCTCAGGCGGTCCGGGGGGTCCTTGCGGATCTGGATGCCGCGCACCCAGCGGCGGGCCTCCACCTGGGTTCGCAGGGCCTCGGCGTCCACCCAGAAGAGGGGCTTGCCCAGCACCATCTGCTCCGCCAGCTTCTGGAGCTCGGCCTGCCGCTCACCCCGGCAGCCACTCACGCTCACCTGCTCAATGACCAGCTTCTGCAGGCCCAGATAGCGGCTGCCCAGCTCCAGCAGGCCCCAGCCCGCCAGACCCAGCACGCCCAACACGATGCTCGCCTTGGCCCAGGGGAGCCAGGGGCGCTTCGGGCGGGTGCGGGGTAGGAGGGACATGGGTTTGACGGTAGCAGGGTGGCTATCGGCTATCAGCTATCAGCTGTCAGCTACTGATGGGATCCGGCCCACACCTTCAGGCCAGCAGGGCCTGCTTTGGCCGACAGCTGATAGCGGATAGCCGACAGCTGTTTAGGCCCAAATCTCCACTTCCGGCTCCAGGCCCACCCCGTGGGCTTCCAAAACGGCAGCGCGGACCCGGTCCATGAGCTCTTTGAACTGGGCGGGGCTGGCTTGGCCCAGGTTCACCAGGAAGTTGGCGTGCTGGGGGCTGACCTCGGCGTCCCCCACCCGTAGACCCTTGAGGCCGGCCAGGTCGATGAGGCGGCCGGCGTTCTGGCCAGTGGGGTTCTTGAAGATGCAGCCGGCGTTGCGCTGGGTGAGGGGCTGGCTGGCGCTGCGCTTGCCCCGAAGCTCGGCCATCTGGGCCCGGATGGCGGCGGGATCGCCCTCGGCCAGATGGGCCGTGGCCGAGAGAACCACGTGCCCCCCCGTCAGGAAGCTGGTGCGGTAGGCGAAGTCCCCGGGGGCCGGGGCGCGCTCCACCAGGTCCCCCTCTGGGGTTAGGAAACGGAAGCGGATCAGCACATCCACCCACTCGGAGCCGTGGGCGCCGGCGTTCATGCGGATGGCACCCCCCAGCGATCCCGGGATGCCGCTGGCGAAGGCCAGGCCCGAGAGGCTGGCCTGGGCGGCGGCTTCGGCCAGAGCGATGTGGCCGTGGCTGGCGGGGGCCGTGAGGTCGGTGCCCTGGCGGCGCACCTCCCGGGGCAGGGCCAGGCGCAGCACCGGCGTGTCCACATCCCCCAGCACCACCAGGTTCGATCCGCCCCCCAGCACCCGCCAGGGGAGGCCCTCCCGGGCGCAGGTCTGCACGAAGACCTGGGCTTCGGCCTCGGTGGTGGGCTCGAAGAGCCAGCGGCAGGTGCCACCCACCCCCAGGGTGGTGAGCCGCGCAAAGGGCACGTCCCGCCGGTGGGGCAGGCTCAGCAACGCATCTGGTAGGGGACGAGTCATCCTGTCCAGTATGAACTGGGGGGTGGGTGATGAAGGTGCTGCTCTTTGGCGCAACGGGCATGATCGGCCAGGGTGTCCTGCGGGAGTGCCTGCTGGACCCGCGGGTTACAGAGGTGATCTCCCTGCTGCGCAGTCCCACCAGAGACAAACACCCCAAGCTCACGGAGGTCTACCACGGAGACTTCTTCGCCTATGCGGGCCTGGAGGAGCGTCTGTCGGGCCTAGACGTCTGCTGCTTCTGCCTGGGCGTGACCTCGGCGGGGCTGGATGAGGCCGCCTATGGCCGCATGACCGAGGACCTCACCTTGGCCGCCGCCACC
>CAITBU010000520.1 GCA_903890595.1 uncultured Holophagaceae bacterium
AGGGCCTGCTTCACCGCCAGGACCGACAGCTGGCCGTGGATCAGGTAGGGCAGGATGATGAACAGCTCCAGCACGATGAAGACGATGTCGAGGGTGATGAGGAACTTGGTCTCGTGGGTCTGGATGGGCTCCCGCCGGTCCAGCACCATGGCCAGGAGCAGGGCGGCGGCGCCGCTGGAGAGGGCCGAGAACAGGAACATCTGGGCCACCAGGTTGGTGTTCCAGAAGGGGCGCGCCGAGACCGCACCCAGCAGCACGCCGGTGTAGATGCCCACCCCGATGGCGAAGGGGAAGCCGATCATGGCGATGAGCTTGGTGTGGGCGCTGAGGTCCACGTTCAGCCGATGCACCCGCACCCAGGTGGCGGGGACCTTCGCGAAGAGCTGCTGGCGCCAGGCCTCCGGCAGCCAGGCGTAGGCGTAGAGGAACGCGATGCCCGTGAAGAGCGTCAGCAGGTAGGACCCGATGGACATGGGGCTCTCCCACCGGAAGTGGGTGAACAGCTTGTAGAAGCGGTACCAGTTCCCCAGGTCGAGGATGAGCAGGGCCGAACCCAGCGCCACGGGCCAGGGGGCCAGCAGGGCACCCATCCGGGCGATGCGGGGGTAGGCGGGCTGGCCGTCCACCTCCAGGTAGTTGGCCAGCCCCGCAGCGAAGAACAGGCCGGCAGAGAGGCCACCCAGGAACAGGTAGACCACGATGAGGAGACCCCAGTTGAGCTCGTGCATGGCTTCCTCCTAGAGCAGGTAATAGAGTTGGGGGCCGTTGCCGGTCTGGGGTTCCTTGAGGCGGTAGCGCCGCGTGGCCAGCAGCTCGTGGATGCGGCTGGAGCTGTCCTCCAGGTCGCCGAAGACGCGCACCTTGGAGGGGCAGGTCGCCACGCAGGCCGGCAGCTCGCCGCCGTCGATGCGGTGGCTGCACAGGGTGCACTTGTGGACCGTGCCGCTCTCTTCGTGGAAGTAGCGGGCCTCGTAGGGGCAGGCCACCATGCAGTAGCGGCAGCCAATGCAGTCGTCGTAGTCCACCAGGACGATGCCGTCCTTGCGCACCCAGGTGGCACCCGTGGGGCAGACCCGGGCGCAGGAGGGATGCTCGCAGTGGTGGCACTGCTCCGGCTCGAAGTCGATGCGGAGCTTGGGGTACTCACCCTGGCGGGCCTCGTTGATCCAGTTCCGGAACCGGCCCACGGGGACCTCGTTCTCGGCCTTGCAGGCGACGGCGCAGGCTTTGCAGTTGATGCACTTCCTGGAGTCGACGACGAGGGCGTAGCGCTTCTTCTTCATGGCCATGGGGTCCCTCCTCAGGCGTTGGCGACTTTGACGAAGGTCTCGTGGAAGGCAGCATTGCCCGAGACCTTGTCCCACGCGGTTTCGAGGAGCGCCGCATCGCTGGCGCCCACGTTGTAGACCAGGCTCTGCATCTTCGCTTTCTTGCCAAAGCCGTGGAGCATGAAGACGCAGTCGGGCCGGATCTCCTCCGTGACGCGGACCTTGATCCGGACCGTGCCCACGCTGCTGGTGACGGTCACGTAGGAGCCGTGGCGGATGCCCAGGCGCTCAGCGGGCTTGGGGTTGATCCAGAGGTCGTTCTCCTTCATGAACTCGTTGAGCCAGACGTTGTTCGACTGGTTGGCGTGGGTGAAGTAGCCCACCCGGCCCAGGATGAGGCGGAAGCGGTCCCCCGGTGGCTGGGTCGGGGCCTCGTAGACGGGCAGGGGGTCGTAGCCAGCCTCTTTGAGGCGCTCCGAGAACAGCTCGATCTTGCCGGTCTTGGTGACGAAGCGGTGGTCGGGGTTCAGGGTCTTGCCGTAGCTCGGCTGCCCGCTGGCGGCCCAGACGCCGTGCTTCTTCATGTGCTCCATGGCCATGGGAATGGGCAGCTCCTTGAACTCGGCCTCCACCCACTGCTCGATGGTGTAGTCGAAGTAATCGGAGAGGCCCAGGCGCTTGGCCAGACCCTGGACGATCTCCAGGTTGGGCTTGGTGTCGTGGATGGGCTTGACCACCTGCTGCCGGTAGACCACAGCGGGCCAGATGCCGGCCATGACCTCCACGGGATCCGTGCGCTCCAGGTAGGCGCTCTCGGGGAACACCACGTCGGCGTACCAGGCCATGTCACTCATGGCCACGTCGATGACGCCGATGAAGTCCATGCCCTCGATCATCTTCAGGGTCTTGGCCTGGTCTGGCATGGCGTTCATGGGGTCCTGCTTGTAGACCATCCAGGCCTTCACGGGGTAGGGCTTCCCGCTGAGCACGTTCTCCCGGAGCTTCAGGTAGACGCCGTCCCCCTTGGCGGCCAGGGGGAAGTGCTTCTCGATCTCGTCCACCCGGGCGGCCTTGGGCTCGTCCCAGGGCATGAAGAGGAACTCGCCCTTGGGCAGCTTGGCGTTGGGCACCATACCGCCCTGCTGATCCCAGTTGCCCACGATGGCGTTGAGGATGGCTTGGGCGCGACGCATCTGGAAGTCGTTCTGGTACCACGAGGACCGGCGGCCGGCGTAGTAGACGGCGCGGGGGGCGGCGTCCGAGAACTCCCGGGCGATGCGGATGATGTCCTTGGCGGGGATCTCGGTTTCCTTCTCGGCCCACTCGGGCGTGTACGGCTTCACGTGCTCGGTCAGCAGCTCGAAGCCCGTGGTGCTGGCGGCCACAAACGCCTGGCTGTGGCGGTTCTCCTTGATGATCACGTGGAGCATCGCCAGGATGAACGCCAGGTCGGTACCGGGCTTGATGGGGTACCACTCGTCGGCCTTGGCGGCGGTGACGGTGAAGCGGGGATCGAGGTAGACCAGCTTGGCTTTGCGCTCCATCACGCTGCCGATGAGGTCCATGGTGTCGGGCGTGATGATGCTCTCGAAGCGGTTGGCGCCGGACATGATCACGTACTTGCTGTTGAGCAGGTCAAAGCTGGGCACCGTGCCGAAGGTGGCACTGTAGGCCAGGTTCACCGAGGCCAGGCAGAGGGTGGGGTGGCGGACCAGGTTGGGCGAGCCAAAGGCCAGGCCCAGGTTCTTGAAGAAGACTTCCTGGAAGCCCTCGGTGGAGGACCAGAGGGAGGCCTCAGGGCCGTACTTTGCCTTCACCGCGGAGAGCTGCTTGGCAGCGAAGTCGAAGGCCTCGTCCCAGGTGGCCTTCTTCCACTTCCCTTCGCCCCGGGCACCCACCCGGATCATGGGGTGCTTGATGCGGTCTGGGTCATAGACCTGCTTGATGGCGGCGTTGCCGCGAGCGCAGAGCATGGCCCTGGACTTGGGGTTCTCGGGATTGGGGTTCAGCTTGCGGACGATGCCCCCCTCCACCACGGCGATGGCCGAGCACTTGTTGGGGCACAGCTCGCAGGTGGTGGGCACCTGGCGGTCATCGATGGAGACCGTCCGGCCCTTCCGGAAGTACTTGAGGCAGCCCACCTGGGTGGTGGCGGCGACGCCGGCGGTGACGCCGGCGGCCTGCAGGAACAAGCGGCGATCCATGCGAAGGGTTCCCATGGGGTTCTCCCTGGTGATGCGGGGACGCAAGCCGGGCCAGGGGGCCTCCCCCCCGACCCGGATGTTCAGGACGCTAGAACTTCACTTCCAGCGAGACGTAGGTCGACTTCACCGTGGCGGGGAAGGCGTACTGCAGCATGGGGTTCTTCGCGAGGTCGAAGTTCTCCATGGCCATGGGGGCAATGTGCCAGCCGCTGAAGGCGGTGCTGTACTTGTAGTTCAGGTGGCCGACGCGCAGGGCGGCGTTCTTGGCGAACTGCCAGTGGGCGTAGGCTTCCCAGACATCACCGCGGGTGCCGAGCTTTTCGGTCAACTCACCGGCCGCAGGGCTGTAGGTCCACCACCGGGGGGAGCCATGGTTGAACTCCAGGCCCAGGCCGAGGGTCTCGGTGGGGTCCCAGCGCATGCCCAGGTAGTAGGCGTTGGCGGTCTGGCTCTTGGTGGCGTCGCCCAGCAGGCCACCGAAGCCCGTCAGGAGGTAGTTCGGGCCCGAGGGGTAGCCGGTGGGCATGACCGTGGGGAAGTCCCAGTAGGCGCCGTACTGACTCTGCTTGCCGTTCGGGTGGGTGGTGATGCTGCCGAAGCTGGCGAAGTAGGTGAAGTTGTCCGTGGGCTTGTGCTTCCAGGTGGCGGTCCACTGGTCGATGCTACCCAGGTTGTTGGTGGCGGTGACGAACTGGGTGGCGGGCATGCCGCCCATGCCCGGGGTGGCCGGCACGGGGAAGTTGTTGGTGGCACCGTAGGGGATGTCCGTCAGGTTGCCCATGCGGTTGAAGCCCAGGTAGAAGTTGGCGCTCTGGATGGACTCGCCGATCTGGAAGAGCAGGGGCATGTCGAACATGGCACCCAGCACCGTGCTGTCCTTGAGGGAACCGATGCTGTTCACCTGCATGCTGGCGTTGGCCGGGTTGGCCATGGTGGCGCCGGAGAAGTTGAAGCCCACAACGGCTGCGCTGGTCTTGCTGCTGCCGCCGCCGCCGAAGCCGGACTCGTAGCCCACGCCGTAGCACAGGCCCAGGAGGGTGTTCTCGGGGAAGCCGAGGTTATCGAGGTGGAACTTGAAGCCGATGCCGTCAACCATGGCGTTCACCGCCAGGGCCTGCGGGGTGGCTTGGCGCTCGCCGCCGTCCTTCACCTCGAAGGGCGGGCCATCGGAGGTGTTCTGACGGCCGATGGACAGGACGCCCACGGGGAAGTCATAGACCAGGCTGGCGCGCTCAACCCGCAGCACGTCCGTGCCCGGCACCTTGGCGCTGTTGAAGGAGTTCTGCACCGTGTTGGGGGAACCGTTGAAGGTGGGTACATCGGCGCCGCCATGGATCTTGTACATGGTCAGGCGACCCATGATCTTGGCGTGCTCATTGATGGTCATGCCCATGCGGAGGCGGAGGCGGGTGGACCACTGGGTGGAGTTGCTCCAGTCCTGGGCCTGGACCTGCTGGGTGACGGGCATGGGCATGCCGGTGGCCGGGCCAGGACCGGGGTTCTGAATGAAGCCCATGAACTGCTGGTAGGGGTTGAAGTGCCACTCACTGCTTTCGAACCGGGTGCGGAGATCGCCGCCCCAGTTGATGTTGCTGCTGGCGGCCTTGGTCTCAACCTTGACCAGGCGCTCCTCCACCGTCTGGACGGCGGCGGCCTTTTCTTCGATGGCCTTGAGCTGAATCTTCAGCTGTTCAATCTGCTTCTGGAGGTCGGCATTGCTCTGGGCGCTCAGTGCTGCGGGCGCCAGGGCGGCGACAAGGGCGAGCATGATGCGGGATTTCATGGGGTGTCTCCGTGGAGAACGCTTGAGAGGGGGGGGAGGGGTGTCGGCGGCCTGGCGGCAGATCAGCCGCCGCAGGTCTCGGGCTGGGGGGAGTCAGAGGCGTGGTTGACCAGGAAGGTCTGCACATCCTTGACCTGCTCGGGCTTCACGACGGAGTCCAGCTTCTCGGTGCCCTTCTTGTGCTTCCCGGCGGCGAAGTAGGCCTTCCACTGGGCCTGGGTCTTCGAGAGCGGGGTGATCTCCTTGGCCGGCGTGCCAGGGGCGTGGCAGGCCTTGCAGGTCTTCTTGAAGTAGAACTTGCCCTTGGTGTCGCTGCCGCCTTCGGCGGCGAGGGGCGCAGCCAGCAAGGCGGCGGCGGCGAGGATGAGCAGGGTGTTCCGCATGGTTTCTTCCTTTCCTGGAAGTTGGGGGGATCAAGGGCGCCTTGGCGGGGGTGCGATCAGCTGCCCGGGAGGTTCGTGGGGGTCCTGCAGGCGGGGGGGCATGTCTGCCCGCCGAATAGAGGATGCGAGGGTAATGTACGCGGTCAAGAGAGGTCGTGATCCGTGTCACAGTTAGTTAAATAACCAAAAAAGCATAACCTTTAAGGTCACTGATCAAATTAGGTAGACGTGGGTTCAGGGGACCTTTTGGCCTGTTAACCTTTAAGTCACCCAGGAGCCGGACCATGACCTCGCCCCGCCCCCTTCCCACCCCTGAGCAGGACGCTGCTGTGGCGCCGATGATCAACCACCCACTCCAGCGGCAGGTCTTTGTCTGCACCTCGAAGAGCTGCAGCGCCAACGGTTCGGAGGCCGTTCTGGAGGCCTTCCGGGCCAGCCTCATGGATGAGGGCCTGCTGTTCTACAAGAACAACACCCAAGGGGCAGTCCACTGCAGCCACTGCGGTTCCGTGGGGTTCTGCGCCATCGGTCCCGCTGTCCTCGTGTATCCCGATGGGGTCTGGTATGCCCATGTCACGCCGGAAGATGTTCCGGAGATTGTGGAGAGCCACCTCAAGGGCGGCGTGCCTGTCGAGCGGCTGGTGCGGAAGCGGCTGGGCTAGCACCTAGCTCTCGAAGCGCCGGCGCTCCTCCGGCGTGTCCACATCCA
>CAITBU010000521.1 GCA_903890595.1 uncultured Holophagaceae bacterium
CAGCGGCGACTGGTACCTGGCGGCGTCGAGCTACAACGCCGGCCCCCTCACCCTGGACCGCGCCATCCAGAACGTCGGCAGCCGTAACTTCTGGGACCTGCACCGCAGCCGCTGGCTGCGCACCGAGACCAAGAACTACGTGCCGGAGCTCTGCGCCGCCATCCTGATCGGCCACAACCCCGAGCGCTACGGGCTCCACATCCAGCCCCTCACACCCTATGCCTACGAGACCGTCACCGTCTCCAGCATGACCAGCCTGACGGTGTTGGCCCGCTGCGCCGGGACCGATGCGGCCACCCTCCGTGCCCTCAACCCAGAGCTGCTCCGGGGCTCCACCCCGCCCGGCACCTATGCCCTGCGGGTGCCACCGGGCCAGGCCGTGGACTGTCTGCGCCAGCTGGCCCGCATGCCTGCCGGGCAGCGCCTCGACTTCCAGAACTACACCGTGCGCAAGGGCGACACCCTCGTGAAGGTGGCCAAGAAGTTCAAGCTCAGCCCCGAGGACCTCCTGGCGGCCAACGACCTGGAGGCCAAGGCTTTCAAGGTCGGCAAGCGCCTGCTGGTGCCACCGCCACCGTCCCAGGCATTGGATGACCGTGACCTGACCACTCGGGGGGTAGCGGCCAAGCCACTGGGGGACCGTCCCCTGAAGCCCCTGCCGGCTCTGCCCCCTCAACTGGACCGCGAGGCTCCCACCACGGGAGCACCTGCAGAGCCACTCCCAGCCAAGGCCTCCGCCGCCCCTGCGCCAGCGCCTGCCCAGACTGCACCTGCGCCCCTTCAAGTGGCACCCGTACCGACTGCTGAGCCCACCCAGCCCCCTGCCAAGCCTGTTCCCGTAGCCAAGGCGAAGGCCCCTGCGAAGGATGCGCCAACCACCGCCGCCGCCGCCAAGGTGATTCACGCCAAGGCTGGGGACACCCTCGCCAAGCTGGCCCGGGAAAACGAGGTTGCCCTGGGTGACCTCCTGCGCCTCAATCCGGAAGCAGCCACGGTGCTGCACCCAGGCGACCGCATTCAGCTGCCCGAGGCGTCCGGTGGTCCCGTCCCTCGGGCCCCCAAGGCCCCGGCCACCCACGTGGTCCAGAAGGGGGACACCCTGTCCTCCATTGCCAGGAAACACGCGGTGGAACAGGCCGATCTCCGCACCTGGAACCGCCTCAAGGGGGATCGGATTGTCCTGGGCCAGAAGCTTCGTCTGGCTCCTTAGCAACCGATCCGGCTTCCCCGCTTGCACAAGCCAGGAGGTAGTGGGATACTGGGTCTTCCCGAATGGGGCCATAGCTCAGCTGGGAGAGCGCTTGCATGGCATGCAAGAGGTCGTCGGTTCGATCCCGATTGGCTCCACCAACCAGAAGGCCACCTCACGGTGGCCTTTTTGCTGAAAGTCTCCATGCTCGCATCCCTCAACCATGTCGACCTGCGCTTCGGCCCCCAAGAGGTGCTGAAGGACGTCACCTGGGCCATTCAGGAGGGTGAGTGCTGGGGCGTCATCGGGCGCAACGGTGCCGGCAAGAGCACGGTCTTCAAGCTCCTGTTGGCCCAGCTTGAGGCTGACGCGGGCACCGTGGTGCGGCCCACGAAGGAGCGGGGCATCCGCATGGGCCACTATGCCCAGGACCTCATCCCCGAGACCCAGGGCAGCGTGCTGGAAGAGACCCTGGCGGCCTTCGGCGATGTGGAGCGCCTGCAACACGAGATGCGGGAGCTGGAACACCGCATGGGTGAAGCCGGTGCCGACCTGACGGAGGTCATGGACCGCTACCAGAAGGTCACCGAGACCTTCGAGCACCTGGATGGGTTCACCATCCGGGCCCGCGCCGAGAGCATCCTGCAGTCCCTGGGCTTCACCGCCGCAGACTTCGAGCGGCCCGTAGAGACCCTCTCCGGTGGTCAGAAGAGCCGGGTGATGCTGGCCAAGGCCGTCCTGCAGGGCCTCGATCTGCTGCTGCTGGACGAGCCCACCAATCACCTGGATCTGCCCAGCCTGCGCTGGCTGGAGGGCTTCATCCAGGACACCGACGCCACCGTGGCCGTCATCAGCCACGACCGCTACTTCCTGGACAAGATCGCCACCGAGATCCTGGAGCTGGAGCAGGGCCGCTCCCGCGCCTACGAGGGCAACTACTCAGAGTTCATGCAGAAGAAGGAGCAGGAGCTGGAGCTGCTCGAGCGCCACTACGAGCAGCAGCAGGCCTACATCAAGAACCAGGAAGAGTACATCCGCCGGAACATCGCGGGCCAGAACACCAAGCAGGCCCGGGGGCGCCGCACGCACCTGGCCCGCCTGGACCGCATCCAGAGCCCGCTGCGGGACCGCCGCAAGGTGAAGTTCAGCTTCCCCGAGACCCAGCGCTGCGGCGACATTGCCCTGGTGCTGGAGAACGCCAGCGTGGGCTGGGACGGCCAGGCCCTGTTCAAGCCCCTGGAGCAGCTCCAGCTCAAGCGCGGCCAAAAGATGGGCATCGTGGGCCTCAATGGCACGGGCAAGTCGACCATGCTCAAGGCCATCTCCGAGGAGATCCCCTTTATCACTGGAAACGCCCGCTTGGGCAGCCAGGTAAAGCTGGGCTACTTCGACCAGCACCACCGGAACCTCGACCCGCGCAACACCGTCTTCCAGCAGATCCATGCGGTGACGCCCAATGCCGTGAAGCAGGACATCCTGGGCTTCCTGGCCAAGTTCCAGTTCCGGGGCGATGAGGTGGACAAGCCCGTCACGGCCCTGTCCGGCGGCGAGCGCGCCCGCCTCAGCATTGCCACCCTGATCCGCAATGGCGTGAACCTGCTGCTGCTGGATGAGCCCACCAACCACATGGACATCCCCAGCATGGAGGCCATGGAGGACACCATCCTGAGCTTCACCGGGGCGGCCATCGTGGTCACCCACGACCGCTACCTGCTGGGCCGCGTGGCGGACTCGCTGCTGCGCGTCCACGAAGGCCGGGCCGAGTTCCGCGAGGGCGGCTACGAGGAGCACCAGGCCTGGGTGGACCTGGACCTGGGCAGCGAAGACGAGGCGGGGAGCGGGGGGAGCGAGCCCCCGAAGAAGCCCGACAAGAAGCCCGAGCCACCCCAGGCCAAGGCGCAGCCCGCCCCCAGGGCCGCCGCCAAGCCCCACGCCCCCATCGACAAGGACAAGCAGCGGGCCCTCAAGCGGGCCGAGCGCATCGTGGCTGAGGCCGAGGCGAAGGTGACCGCACTTGAGGCCACCCTGACCGAGTACCAAACGGCCCTGGCCGCCATGGACCCCGCCGACTGGCAGGCCTTCAGCGAGCGTCTGGATGGGCAGAAGGGCCTGGAAGCCGACCTCGCCTACGCCATGAGCGACTGGGAAGCCGCCCAGGGGGCCTTGGAAGAGCTCCAGCGCTGAGTTAGCCGCCGGCGGCGGCCTTGAGGAAGCTCACGCGGTCACCGTCCTGCAGGGGGGTGTCCTGGCTGTGGGTGCGGCTCGCTAGGACGCCGTTCACCACCAGGGCGGTCACGCGGGTCAGCTGGTCGAAGGTTGCCCCCTCGGCCCCGAAGCGTTCCCGGGTCAGGGCCAGCACCTGCCGGAGCGTGGGGGTTCCCTCTAGCTTCAGCCGGCGGCTTCCCAGGGCCTTGGCCAGGTCGTAGGTCAGCTCGACGGTGACGCTCATGTGCGCACCTGCAGGCGGTCCAGGGTGCGCTGCAGGGGCACTCCCTGGGCATCCCAGCCCCGAATCCGGTAGTAGGTCGGGAGGAGCTGATCGAGTGGGTGGCCGGAGTCCAGATGCGCGAAGGTGGACTCGTGCAGCATGCGATGGGGCAGGGTGTCCTCGGCGCCGCTGATCCCCTCCCGCAGGTTGTACATGCGCTCCAGGTTGAAGATCCGCTCGCCGATCTCCTGGAGGTGGCCCGAGGTGAAGGTCTGGCCCGTGACGAAGGTAAGCCACTGCTCAAACCAGGTCAGGGGCCGCAGCTTGAGCTTGGTGATGAGCCGATACATGGGACCGCTTCGCTCGAAGAAGAAGGCGATTGTGCGGTGCAGAGGTCCCTTGGGATCCAGCTCGTGGACCTGCTTGGGGAGCATGCCGTAGGTGGTGAAGATGCACAGCACCATGGAGTTGATGGCACAGGCCAGGTTCTGCTGGACCACCGGGATCTCGGCCTTGAGGCGCAGGCTCTGGGGGTCGATGGTGAGGGGGCCTGTGGACTCGAAGTACATGCTGGCCCCCTGGACGTGGCAGCCGCCCCGGTTGGTGGTGGCGTACTCCACGCCCTGTGCGTAGGAGCCCCGGGGGTCGTAGGCCGAGAGCTCCAGGCCCTTCACGTGCATGGCGAAGTCGGCGCCGCCGTGCCGCGCGCTCATGCGCTTCACGCCGTCCGCCAGGTCGTTGCCGAGGCCCCGCCGGTGGGCGATGTCGTGGATCATGGCGCTGATCCCCGTGGCATTCCCGAAGGTCAGCCCACTCTGGAGGAGCCCCCGCTCCTGCAGCTCCATGGCGAAGCCCAGGGTCACACCCAGGCTGATGCTGTCCATGCCCAGATCATCCGCCAGGAAGTTCCACTCGTTGACCCACCGCAGGTCCGTGATTTCCAGGTTGGGTCCCAGCAGGGCCGCCGTCTCGTACTCGGGGCCTTTGACGCGGCCGACACCCTCCACCGTGACCTCTCTCCCACAGGCCACAGGGCAGTGGATGCAGCTGGACTTCACGCCCACCAGGCCGTGGTCCTCGAGGTATTCGCC
>CAITBU010000522.1 GCA_903890595.1 uncultured Holophagaceae bacterium
AGGGACCATCCAGCAATACCTTGCGTCGATCCGACGCTTCGAGGAATTCCTCGGTACGGAGGTGGGCGAGGCGAATCAGGAGGCCATCCGGCACTGGGTGGACCACCTCCAGACCCAGCCCATCGGCCCGGAGCGGCTGCGCTGCCACTACTCTGCTCGGACGTGGACGAACCTTTGCCCATCGAGCGAGAGCCCGCCCGCGGTGACGAGCACGTGGATGTGCGGGTGGAAGTGCAGATCCCGCGTCCAGGTGTGGAGCACCATCGTCAGGCCCAGCGTGGCATTGAGCCGAGTACGCCCCAGTTCCAGGAGCAACTCGCTGACGGAACTGAACAGCGCGGTGTAGACCTCCACAGGGTGCCACCGCGCCAGGGACCGCAGCTCTGACGGCGGTGCTGACACCACATGGAAGTGCCGCACGGGGAGGACCCGCTCGGCCCGCGCATCGATCCACTTCTGCTGGGCCAGGGCCTGGCACTTGGGGCAGTGGCGGTTGCGGCAGGAGTTGTAGACCGGGTGCTCCCGCCCGCAGCCGGTACAGACCTCCAAGTGGCCGCCGAGGACGGCAGTGCGGCAGCGGCTGATGGCTGTGAGGACACGCCTCTGGGGCCTGGACAGGCGATACTCCGCCTCCAGGACCTTCGGTGCAGCCTCACGATGTCCGCGATATCGAAGCGAGGGCGTGGGAAGCCCACCGCATCACACTGTCAGATCCTCCAGCGGGCTTCTCACGGCGGCGATCTGGCTGGGGGAAACCTGGGTGTAGATCGTCGTGGACCGGATGCTGCCGTGGCCCAGAACCACCTGGATCTTTCGCAGGTCCGTGCCGTGGTCGAGCAGGTTCGTGGCGAAGCTATGCCGAAGCATGTGGGGCGTGACCACCTTCCCGATACCCGCCACGGCCGAGGCGCAGAGCAGCGCCCTCCGTGCCGTCTCGTGACAGAGGGGTCGGCCAGCCTTTGTGGTAAACAGCCAGGGCTGGGACGGGCGCTCGTGCTTGTAGTAGGCCTTCAGTAGCCCGTAGAGCTTTGCGTTCATGGGCACCAGGCGTTCCCGGCCACCCTTGCCGTGCCGCACATGGATGACCTGCTGCATCGAGTCGATGTCTCGGGTCTCCAGCAGGCTGGCCTCCCGGATTCGTAGGCCCGTGGCGTAAATCAGGACAAAGAAGACGCGGTACTTGGCTACGAGAAATGCATCCAGCACCCGCTGGATCTCGGCAGGACTCAGAACCGTGGGCAGGGGCGAGTCCTTCCGCGGCATCGAAATGAACGCCACCTTCTCCGGCTGGCCCAGTGTCCGCCCGTAGAGGAACGTCAGCGCCGAGTAGTGGCACCGCAGCCGCTCGGGGCCGATGGGCTGGGTCTGGAGGTGGTCCACCCAGTGCCGGATGGCCTCCTGATTCGCCTCCCCCACCTCCGAACCGAGGAACTCCTCGAAGCGTCGGATCGACGCAAGGTATTGCTGGATGGTCCCTTTGGCTCGATCTGCCATTCGCAGATCCCCTTCCAGCCGCGACAAAGATAGACTGACTGCCTTCATGCAGTACCTCCTTGGTCATCTGGCGGTGCGTCTACACCGCGATGACCAAGGAGCCTGCTTTCACCCTTCCGCGCTAGCCGTCTTTTTCGACCGGCCTGCCTGGACGACCGTCCCCCGCCGCGCAGCGGCTTCGTTCAACTCCGGGGATGCGAACTGCCTTTCATCCCCGGGAAGCGGAAGTGATCCGCGAGGCGTGTGGCCGCTTCCCTGGTTCGTCCCACGGCCCTCGTCGCCGTCTGCGACGAACTGCGGATTCCCCGTTCCACGGTCTACGCCCGGCGGGACGGTGGGGATTCTGCGCCGCTCCAGAAGCGCGGCCCCAAGCCCCTGGTATCCGACAACGACTTGCTTCTCGCCATCCGCGAAGTCCTCACCGACCCGCCCTTCATGGGCGAGGGTTACCGAAAAGTCCACGCCCGCCTGCGTTACCGCGGGATCCACGCCGATGTCGAACGCATCCGCCTCCTCATGCGGGAGCACGGCCTCCAGGCACCCGGGAAGCCCCGGCGGATCCTCGGTCCCAGGACCCACGACGGCACAATCACCACCATGGTTCCTGACGAGATGTGGGGGACGGATGCCACCGCGGCCATGCTGCTCGATGGCCAGCAGGCCACGATCTTTGGCATCTACGACCACTGCACCTGCGAGTTGCTCGGCGTCCATGCCGCACTGGAGGCCAATCGATACGAGGCCATCGTGCCCCTCCACCAGGCCTGCCGAGCCAGCTTCGGCGGTGTGGGAAAGGCCATCGCTGCCGGCCTGAAGCTTCGTCACGACAGAGGCTCCGGCTCCAGGAGCATCGCGACTGGGAGGACGCGTTTGCGTCCGATAGCTGGAGGGAGCCAGTTCATCTCCAGAGCTTTCCAGGCCGAACTGCGCTTCCTGGGCATGGACTCCAGCCCCTCCTTCGTCCGCGCACCCGAAGGCAATGGGTGGATCGAACGTTTCTGGCGCACCCTCAAGGACTACTTCTCTGGATCCAAACCTTCGCCAGCATCGAGGACCTCAACCAGGTCCTCCAGGAATTCCGTGTTCTCTACAATCACC
This sequence comes from uncultured Holophagaceae bacterium, assembly GCA_903890595.1. GTDB lineage: Bacteria > Acidobacteriota > Holophagae > Holophagales > Holophagaceae > Geothrix. Next base: position 2,593 of record CAITBU010000522.1, read on the forward strand.
AGTGGCTCATCGAACGCCACAACCACCGGCCTCCCGCACAGGTCCACCAAGACCTACTTGGCACCGGAGCCGCCGCGTGAATACACTCAACCATCTGTCCAAGAAATACCGGGCGGTTCACCCTCAAGAAGCCCCTTACACTAGAGTAAATTATCGCACGGTAATACAACAAAGCGCGGAGGCAAACCTATGTTCCACAATTTATACTGTTTTTACGCTGAGAATGGACTGATGATTTCCATGCAAGCGATGGTATCCAAAATGTCCAGATTTGTTTATAACAGAATGATCTCTAACAAACTCATGGGCGCCCGTAATCTCAACATACACCCATCGGCTTATATTAAAGGGCTCAGCCATATAAACATTGGGAATTCTTTTTCTACTGGGCGCCATTTATGGCTCGAAGCAGTTACCTTTCACCACGGTGAGCCCTATATACCATCTATAACCATAGGGAATGATGTGTGTGTAAGCGACAGTGTTCACATAGCTGCTACGAACTGCATTATTATAGGTAACAACGTATTGATAGCTAGCAAAGTTTATATTTCTGATCACAGTCATGGCGCATATAAAGGGAAGGAACAGTCCTCCCCTGAAGTCCCTCCGAATCGCCGCCGAATTTCATCATTAAATCAGGTAATTATTGAAGACAATGTTTGGATCGGAGAGTCGGTCTCTGTTTTGCCGAATGTTACCATTGGGAAGGGAAGCGTTATTGGCAGTAATTCTGTGGTAACAAAAAACATCCCACCATATTCGATTGCAATCGGAGTCCCCGCAAGAGTCTATGCAACTTATAATCATTCATCAAACATTTGGGAGCGATTGTGAATAGTAAACACGCAGCATGCACAATTATTTCGAAAAATTATTTGGCACACGCGCGAAGCCTATGTCGTTCTTATAAAGAACACAATGCTCAAAATGATTTCTATGTTTTGCTTGTAGATAGGAATGATAATGAATTTGATTTTTCTGAAGAACCCTTTCATTTAATAGAAGTTGAATCTTTAAACATTCCCAATTTTGTTGACGTTTCTTTTAAATTCGATATTTTAGAATTAAACACTAACGTTAAAGCAACCTTTTTAAAGTACTTAATTAAAACCAAATCATTGGAAACGTTATTATATATAGACCCCGATATATTAATTTATTCCCCCTTAGATCATGTAGTGAACCTCTTGTCTGATTATGACATCATATTAACCCCGCATCATACTACCCAGATAGTATATGATGGATTACAGCCAGACGAGAAATTGTTCTTGTCGAGTGGCGTGTTTAATCTTGGGTTCATAGGCATTAATGCTTCTGATAACACTGATCATTTTTTATCATGGTGGGAATTTCATTGTCTAAACTCGGGTTTCAATGAACCTCAATCTGGTCTTTTTGTCGACCAAAAATGGGTCAACTTGGTTCCATGCTTATTTGATCGTGTTCACATATTAAAAGACTTAGGTTGCAATATGGCCTGGTGGAACCTTCATGAACGGCAATTATCATTTGATAATCATTATATGGTTAATAAATTTACCAGATTGGTATTTTTCCATTTCAGCGGATTAGGCCCGATGGAAGATACTGAGACAATAACGCGACATCCAAGTCGTTATAATTTCAACAATAGAGAGGATTTGGTTGTAATTTTTGGAGACTATAAGGCAAGACTCAAGGATAACGGTTATTTCTCGGTAAAAGATTGCTGCTATGCGTTTTCTAAATTTTCAGACGGCACACCTATTCCATCGATGGTACGGCGCTTATATTCCGTCAATGAATGGCCCCTTTGCAAAGATCCATTTGATGCAAACTTGGATGTTTATAAATGGTCCCAGAAGTCCGGACTTTTAAATTATCGTGGATCCCAAATACTGACTCAAAATTCAAGGACATTCAACCAGAACCGCATCGTATTTAAAGGGATAAGGTTCGGCCTCAGGGCTTTGTTGAACATTATTGGCCCATCTAGATATTTTATGGTGATGAAATATTTATCGCATATTTCAATTATCCGAAATCAGAAGGATGTTTTTCCTGTGCAAACCTAAATTCACCAAGAGGGCCTTCATTTGGCCCAACTAGTTCCTAGAAATTGTCGATAGAATGGAGATCGCACGGAGGGCAGCGGGTAGTTTCGGTCTGCGGCCCGTTTTCTGGGGGGACGTCAGGACCTAGTTAGTTGGTCCTGAAAAAGTCCCAACCTGTTTTAAAGCAGATGTTTGAGGGAACAAATGGTCAGTTTGAAACACCAGATTGGTAGGGAAAACCCCTCAGAATCCGGTGTTCAGATGCGACCAAAAGAGAAGCAGAAGACCCA
>CAITBU010000523.1 GCA_903890595.1 uncultured Holophagaceae bacterium
TGGGACCAGGAGCGCAGCTTCCGCGTGCTGCGCCTCTCCTTGCCGCCCGGGGTCCATGCCCCCCTGCCGGATCCCTGGACTGTGCGCATCCTGAGCGAGGCTGGCGTGCGCTGGCGCTGGGCCGAACAGATCTTGGACCTGCTGCTGCCGGAAGGTCCGGACCTGATGCCAGAGGAGCCCGTGCGCCCCCTGCTGGGTCTGGTGAGCGAGGACCTGACCCTGGTGGGCCTCTTCCAGACCGTCTCCGAAGCCGGCGACCTGCTGCTCCATCCCCTGGAGGCCTTGCCGCCGCCGCCGCCTCTGCCCAAGTTCCGCTTCCTGGTGGTGGATGCCAAGGGCAGGGAGGACATCGAGGGCTGCATCTCCGCCTACCGCCACCACCCCTCCTTTGCCACGACCCCCATCCTGGTGGTGCGCTGCACCGAGGACGAGACGCCACGCCTCATCGAAGCCGGTGCCACCGACTGGCTGGCAGAGGGCTTCCGCTGGGAGGCACTCCACCACCGACTGCAGGTGCTGCGGGGCCACACGGAGCTGCACGAGCGGGCCTTGGCGGCAGAGCGGCTGGAGTCCTTTCGGCAGATGGCCGGGACCCTCAAGCACGAGATCAACAACCCGCTGGCCATCATCTCCATGCAGGTGGAGATGCTCCAGCGCAAGTACCCCGAGGAAGTGAAGCTCGGCAAGATTGGCGAGATGGTGGACCGCATCCGGGCCCTGGTGCAGGTGCTCCAGAAGATGCGCGAGACCCCCACCGAGGACTACCCCGATGGCTCCAGCATCCTCAGGCTGCCCTAGGCCGGCGTGTACACGTTGTAGAGGTTGTCCCGCTCCAGAGCCTGGAAGCCGGCCTCTTCGATGAGGCGGACCAGATCCCGCTGAGGCAGGCCCTGGGGACTCTTGGCCCCGGCCAGGTGGGCGATCTCCTCGGCGATGACCGTGCCGTCCAGGTCATCCGCACCGTAGCTGAGCCCGGCCTGAGCCAGCCCCGGCGAGATCATCACCCAGTACGCCTTGATGTGCGGGATGTTGTCCAGGAGCAGGCGGGCCACGGCGATCTCCCGCAGGTCCTGAGTCCCCGTGGTCTCGTGGATCACGTGAGTGGCACTCAGCTCGTTCTCTTCGTTCTGGTAGGCCAGGGGGATGTAGGCCAGGAAGCCCGCGAAGCCGGCGGCGTGGGACTGGTCCTGCAGGGCCCGGAGGCGCAGCAGGTGGTCCACCCGGTGGTGGGCCTCCTCGATGTGGCCGTAGAGCATGGTGCAGTTGGTGGGCAGGCCCTTGCGGTGGCACAGGGCGGCGGTGTCCAGCCACACCTGGGCATCCTTCTTGCCGATGCAGATCTGCTCCCGCAGGGCCTCATCGAAGATCTCGGCGCCACCCCCGGGACAGCTCTCCAGGCCAGCAGCCATGCAGCGGTCCAGGAAGGCGTCCGTGGAGAGGCCCGAGATGCGGGCGTAGTAGTCCATCTCGATCATGGTGAAGACCTTCAGGTGGATCTCCGGGAAGCGCGCCTTGATCTTGCCGAACAGGTCTTCGAAGTAGTCGATCTTCAGCTTCGGGTTGTGGCCCGAGGTCATGTGCAGCTCGCGGACGCCGGTGTTCTCGGGCTTCTCCAGCTCCTGGATGATGTCCTCGGCGGACAGGGCATAGGCGCGCGGGTCGCCAGGCTTGGCCTGGAAGGCGCAGAACTGGCAGTGGGTGTAGCAGACGTTGGTGTAGGAGAGGCGGCGGCTCTTCACGTAGTAGGTGGCGCGGCCGTGCTTCTGCAGGCGCACCTGGTGGGCCATGGCACCCACGCCGGTGAGGTCAGCCGTGGCATAGAGCAGCAGACCATCGTCGAAGGAGAGGCGCTCCCCCGCCAGCACCTTGTCCGCCAACGGCAGCAGGCGCGGGTCGCGGATCCGGGCGTGAAGAGACAGCATGCTCACCTCAGCCGACCAGTGTAGCGTCCCTCCCTGGACCCGCCGAAACGGGGATGACTGCGGGTGGAATCACTCAAGACCTCCGAAGCTTTTTCCATATCCCCGTGGATCGAAGACAAGAAACGCCAACTGCGCTCTCTGCGGTTACATGCTTTTCCGCTGGATCAGCAGATGCCCTGGTGGATCCGGTCCACGAGGCCGGGGCCTTCGAAGATGAGGGCGCTGTAGACCTGGGCCAGGACGGCGCCGTCGGCCAGGGCGGTGAGCACGTCTTCGGGGCCGCCGAGGCCGCCGCAGGCCACCAGCGGTAGGCGGCCGTTGAGGGCTTTGATGATGCGGAGACGAACCTCGCGGGCCTTCTTCTTCAGCGGCACACCGCTCAGGCCGCCGGCGCCCTGGGCCTCCACCCGGGCTCGCAGGGGCTCCGGCACCACGCCCCGGTCCAGGGTGGTGTTGGTGGCGATGAGGCCGGAGATGCCCGATGCCACAGCCACCTCTACGATGGCGTCCAGGTCCTCGGGCGCCAGGTCGGGCGCCAGCTTCAGCAGCAGGGGCTGGTGCTCCAGGCCCAGCTCCTGGCGCAGGGCCAGCATGCCCGCCAGCAGGGGCTTGAGGGCCTCCGGGGCCTGCAGGTTGCGCAGGCCCGGGGTGTTGGGGCTGCTTACATTCAGGGCCGTGTAGTCCACGTGGGGGGCGATGAGGCGGTAGGCGGCGCGGTAGTCGTCCAGGGCCTGGGCCTCCGGCGTTTCCTTGTTCTTCCCCAGGTTGCCGCCCACGATCAGGCCCGCTGGCCGGCGCTGCAAGCGGGCCGCCACCACCTCGGCGCCCTCGCTGTTGAAGCCCATGCGGTTGAGGATCAAGCCCGCCTCGGGGAACCTGAACAGGCGGGGCTTGGGATTGCCGGGCTGGGGCCGGGGCGTGACGGTGCCGATCTCCACATGGCCGAAGCCCAAGGCCTTCCAGAGGGGCAGGAGGGTGGCGCCCTTGTCCAGGCCCGCTGCCAGGCCCAGCGGGGTGGGGAAGTCCAGGCCCAGGGCCTGACAGCGCAAGGAAGCATGGGGCTGCGCTTCCGGTAGCAGGGGCAGGAGACAAGCCCCTTCGCCCAGCATGAAGGCCAGGTTGTGGGCGGTCTCGGGATCCAGGCGGAAGATCAGCGGGCGCAGCGCGCCGTAGAGGTCCATCACTTCACCGTTACGGTGGCGGTGGCGGAGAGGGTCGGATAGTCGTCCCGCATGGCATGCACGTGGTAGGTTCCGGGGGTGGCCGGGGCGGTGTAGACGCCCGCCGGGGTGAGGGTGCCACCGCCGGGCTCCACGACCCGCCAGAGCACAGGCTGGCGGAGGTACCGGACCTCAGGGGGGTAGTTGATCTCCGCCTGGAAGGCCTGGCTGGCACCCCGGGTCAGGACCACGGCGGTGGGCCGGAGGGACAGGGTGGGTACGAAGGGCTCCAGCGGCACGGGGGCGGCCTTGGGGGCCTCGCAGGCGCCCAGGGACAGCAGCAAGCCCAGCACCAGCCCAAGCCGGGACCCGAGAGACCGCTCAGGGCGGAGGGTGGAGACGGGGGATGGGGGCATGCGCACCTCGAAAAGTCAGGATAGCGCAGGGTTCGGGGGCTCGTCAGAAGACGCGGAAAGCCTGGAAGCAGGTAAAGGACCAGCCCCAGCGGGCGTGGCCGGCCTGGGTGTCCCGGCGACTGGCGACAGTGGCCCCCAGGCGACCGAAGGCCGTGCGCCAGCGGGCCTCGCCCTGGAGGAGCCAGGTGGCCTCCGGTGCCGGCGAAGGCAGCGGCGTGGTGGCCCGCACCAGCAGGAGGCGGCCCCGTCCCTCCCAGGGCAGGGGCAGTCCCCAGGCTGCGCTGCGGGTGGCGGTATAGGGCCCGAAGGCGGTGCCCAGGGCGTCGCCCCGGCTGGAGAACCCCGCCAGATGCTGCGGCAGGGCCAGGGGCCCGGCGGGCAGGCGGGCGGCGCCGGCCCACTCCAGGGTGGCGTCCCAGCTCTCCCGGGCCAGCTGGAGGCCCGCCAGGGTGCGGTCGGTGCCGTCCCAGCCACTGCGGCTGAACAGCAGGGAGGCCCCTGGCACCTCCGGCCAGCGCAGGCGGGCCTGGGCCAGGCGGGCCGTTTGGGTGGCGGAGGCTGATGTGAGGCGGCCCTGAGCGTCAGTGCCACCCACCAGGGCGAGGCTCCCAAAGGTCAGCTCCAGGCGCTCGGCAAAGGTGGCGACCAGCAGGCCCCCCTGCAGCCAGGGGCGGGCGAGGTCCAGCCCCGCCGCAGCCGCGCCCTGGCGCTGGGCCAGCTGGGGCAGTGTGTCCGGCAGGGGGCCCGGGCCCTCCAGGCGGCCTCGGAAGGCCTCCAGGCGCCAGCGACTCGCGGCCAGGTCCACGCTGGCTGTGGCCAGGGACAGGCGGGGGAAGGGACGGGCTCCGTCGCCCAGGAGCTCGCCGCCCAGGAGGCCCGCCCCCCAGGCCAGGGGTGCCTGCTCCAGGGCCAGGCGCCAGCCTGAGTCCCAGCGGTAGGCTACCGAGCCCCGCTGGAGGATGCCCAGGGTGCGGTCCCCGTCCCGCAGGGCCAGGGCCGTGGCGGCGACAGACAGGCCCTTCCGGGACCAGCGGCCCTGGAGACCCAGCCCCCACCCAGCCGTGCCCGTGCCCAGGCCCTCGCCGCCAATCAGCGGGGCCCGGAGGCCCTGGGCGCCGGCGCCGCCCCAACCCACCTCGAAGGAGGGCAGGCTGGAGGGGGCCAGGGGCTCCTGGCCCAGGGTCCAGTCGAGGCGGTCCCGGCGCAGGGCCACGGCCCCGTCCTGGAGGAGGGGGGCCTGGGCGCCGAGGCCGAGGGTGAGGAGGCCCAGCAGGGCAGCCCGACGCTTCATCCCGGCAGCACCTGGATGCGCAGGATGCGGGCACCCAGTTCAATGCCGTCGAGGATCTTCAAGGCCAGGTCCGGCGCCTCGACCTGACCCACCCGGGTGTAACGGCCGGTGAGGTGCGGCGTGGCGTTGGTGGTGAGGAAGAGCTGGCTACCACCCGTGTCTTTGCCGGACAGGGCCATGCCCACGCTGCCAGGGCCGTACCAGTCGAGGCTGTTCTCGCAGCGCACCGTGTACCCAGGACCCCCGTCCATGGTGTCCACGGGGGAGCCCAGCTGCACCACGAAGTCCGGCACCACGCGTGGCACGCGGCGACCGTTGAAGTAGCCCTTCCGCACCAGTAACACCAGGTTGGCGACGTTCATGGGGGCCACCGTGGGATCGAGCTTCAGCGTCACCTGCCGCTGGCCGGCGAA
>CAITBU010000524.1 GCA_903890595.1 uncultured Holophagaceae bacterium
ACGGCCTCGGTCACCTGTCGATGCTTGGCCACCTGCCAGGGCCAGGACAGCTGGCTGCCGAAGGGGGTGAGGCGACCCTGGAGGTTGGGGGCGATGCCGCCGGTGACGATGAGGCCAACCCCGCCCCGGGCCCGCTCCGCATAGAAGGCGGCCAGCCTGGCGAAGCCGCCCTTGGCCTCCTCCAGGTTGGTGTGCATGGACCCCATGACCACTCGGTTGCGTAGCACCGTGAAGCCGAGGTCGAGGGGGGCCAGAAGGCGGGGGAAGGGCACAGGGACTCCGAGGGGACCCGGCCAGTGTAGATCCGGGCGGCCGGGGGAAGGCCCCGGGACCTTCCTGGTGGGAGCCCCGGGAAGCACATGGCCTCTGAATATGTATTTAACAATAATTTAAAATTATTGAAACCAACAATAAAAAACAATGTAGTAACAACTATTCGTTAAAGTACTGTTTTTGGCACGTTGTAATTGCAACACTACATGTAATCATTTTAGATGTATATTTAAAATATAGAATAAATATACTTAATAAAAATTTTAATAATCTTTAATTCACACAGTAGGGGTCACCACTCCCTGCTAAATTTGCCTAAGTATCTTGATTGCTGATTATCCATTTTGTGCCAAGGATCACATGGAAACCTCCTGTAAATCGGTTTCATTGTATTCAGACCTCTAGATCGTCTAGGATGAGTCACCCCTTCCCCAAGGATCCCCTCTTATGGAACTCACCTGGATCGCAATCGCCGCCAGCCTTGCGATGGGTTCCGGAGCCGCATTCCTGTTCGTGTTTGCCGTCAAGCGGGACTGGATGCGGAACATCGAAGATGCGAAGTATCAAGTTTTCTGGTCTGACACGAACGACAACCCACGGGTCCACCCCACTCAGGAGAAGGCTGATGGCAGTCAACCTAAAGCGGACTAGCGCAGAGGACTCGGAGGGGGGCAGGACCTCCCGCCGGCGAATGCTCGGATGGCTGACCGGCGCAGGCCTGGCCGGCTCTGCGGGCCTGAGTGCCGTCTCCAACTTCGTCTTCATCAAGCCCCGGGCCACCTACGGCCAGCCGCAGCGCTTCAGTGTCGGCAAGCCCGAGGACTTCCCTTCGGGCACCCGGGCCATCCTCGCCCCGCGGGGGATCTGCATTGTTAGGGAAGGCTCCAAGCTCGCGGCGATCTCCATCACTTGCACCCACCTGGGCTGCACCGTGGGCGCCGCCGATACGGGCTTTGCCTGCCCCTGCCATGGCTCTCGCTTCGACCAGGATGGCAACGTCACGGGTGGCCCCGCTCCCCGACCCCTGCCCTGGTTCCAGGTCACCCTCGCCCCCAACGGCGAGATCGAAGTGGACAAGGACATTGAAATCGCACCTGGGAGCTACCTGACCATATGAGCCTCTCGACCCCGCCCAAAGCCTCCTTTCTGGCCAGCCTGATGGACTTCCCCAGGAACGTCTGGAAGTCGATCTTCCGCAATCCGCTCCCGTCCAACGACCTGGAGCGGTCGGCCACCTCCTTCACGAACTTCTTCCTGCACATCCATCCGGTGAAGGTGCACAAGAACTCGCTCCGGCCCTTGTACACCTTCGGTCTCGGCCTGATCTCGTTCTTCCTGTTCGTCATCCTCATCGTGACGGGCATCCTCCTGATGTTCTATTACGTGCCCGCCACCAGTCAGGCCTACGACCGCATGCTGGATCTGCGCGGCTCGGTGGCCTTCGGGACGCTGCTGCGGAACATGCACCGCTGGGGTGCCCACGGCATGGTGGCCATCGTGTTCCTCCACCTCTGCCGGGTGTTCCTCACGGGCAGCTACAAGAAGCCCCGCGAGTTCAACTGGGTGGTGGGCGTCATTCTCTTCCTGCTCACCCTGTTCATGAGCTTCACCGGCTACCTCCTGCCCTGGGATCAGCTGGCCTTCTGGGCCATCACCGTGGGCACCGCCATCGCCGGCTACGCCCCCGTGGTGGGCAAGGACATCCAGTTCCTCCTCATGGGTGGTACCAGCGTGGGCCAGGAGGCGCTCCTGCGCTTCTACGTGCTCCACGTCGCCGTCCTCCCGGCCGTGCTCACCCTCATGATCGCCATCCACTTCTGGCGCATCCGCAAGGATGGCGGCCTGTCCCGTCCCGAGGACGCGGATCCCGTCATCTCGCTGGAAGCCATGCCAACGGTGAAGGCCTCCGTGCTCGAGCCCAAGAAGACCTACGGTCTCCAGGGCCTGGTGCGCGGTCCCCTCACCAAGGTGGGAGAGATCCCAGACAACACGGTCTTCTCCTGGCCCAACCTGTTCCTGGCTGAGCTGTTCACTTTCGTGGTGACCCTCTCCGCCATCCTGGTGGTGTCGCTGCTCTTCAACGCCCCGCTGGAGGAGCCGGTCAACGCCCTGCATCCCCCCAACCCGGCCAAGGCGCCCTGGTACTTCCTGGGCCTCCAGGAGATGGTCAGCTACTCCGCCTTCTGGGGCGGCATCGGCGTGCCCACCATCTTCGTCCTGCTGCTGCTGGGCGCACCCTACCTGGACCGCGGCCCTGGTGGCGTGGGCAAGTGGTTCTCCCGCGACCGTCTCCTGGCGAACACGATCTTCATCACCTTCGTGGTGGCGAACATCATCTTCGTAATCATCGGGACCTTCTTCCGCGGGGCCAACTGGGCCTTCGTGACCCCCTGGTAAGGAGCCGACCATGAGAATCGCACTCGCCATCGGCACCTTTCTGATCCTCGTGATCCACGGGATCGTGTTCTACAACCAGTTCGGCCACCCCTGGGAGCGGAACCAGAACACCTACTTCGACCAAGCGAAGGTGCTGGCCAAGACCGACACGGAAAAGGCGGCCCTGGCCGGCCGAAAGCCCCGCATCGAACAGATCGTCGTGAGCAACTTCGGCGAGACCCGGTTCGACCGCTGCACCACCTGCCACATCGCCTCCGACGACCCGCGCTTTTCTTCCCATGCGGAGCCCGTGAAGACCCACCCCTACTCCCCGACCCTGGGCGACACCCAGAAGAACGGGAAGTGGGAGCGGCGCCACAAGTTCTCCGAGTTCGGGTGCACGGTCTGCCATGACGGCCAGGGCCGAGGCCTCGACGCTGAGTACAGCCACGGCAAGGACGAATACTGGCCCGACCCGCTGCTGGGCTTCACCACTCAGGACCACTGGCGCAAAGACCACGCCCCCAAGCTCAAGGGCAAGGAATACATGCAGGCCAACTGCGCCCAGTGCCACACGGACGTGGACTTCCCTGGCACGGCCCAGGTCAACCGTGGTCGTCAGTTGTTCTTCTCCAACAACTGCTATGGCTGCCACCGCATCGAGGGCCTCTCCGATGGCACCATCGGCCCCGACCTCTCGGATGTGGGCCGGAAGTGGAAGCTGGACTACCTCTGGGGCCGCATCGCCGATCCCAAGTTCATCCTGCCCACTTCGATCATGCCCAAGTTCAACATGAAGGACGATGAGATCAAGGCCCTCGTGATCTTCCTCAAGAGCCGCAAGGGGCGGAACTTCGCCGAGACCGAGATCCAGCGCTTCAAGGTCAAGCTCACGGGCGGCGCCGAGCTGGTCCAGGCCACCATCAAGCCGATGAAGATCAACCCCGGGGAGATGGTCAAGCAGGGCGAGAAGCTGGTCCTGGATCGGGCCTGCACCGCCTGCCACAAGCTGGGCAACAGGGACGGTGGCATCGCCCCGGACCTCAGCTTCGAAGGTCAGCTCCGCGACGGTGACTGGATCCTGGCGCACTTCAAGAACCCCAAGTCCACCATGTCCGATTCGATCATGCCCGCCTTCCGCTTCACGGACGACGAGTTCAAGGCCATGACCGCCTACCTCCTGACCCTCAAGGGCCAGCCCACCCCCGCCACCGGCGAGGCCATCTACAAGAACCTCTGCCTCCGCTGCCACGGGGAGAAGGGCGACGGTCAGGGACCCATTGCCGAGCGCCTGGATCCCTACCCCCGCGACCTCACCAAGGCCGGCTTCATGAACTCCAAGTCGGAGGCCCGCCTCGTCAGCTCTGTTCGCAACGGCGTCAACGGCACCTCCATGCCGGCCTGGGGCAAGCTGGTCACCGAAGAGCAGGCCAAGACTGTGCTGGCCTACATCCAGACGACCTTCACCAAGGACCCCCGCCGAGAGATCAAGGCCCGTGCGATCCCAGAGAAGAACCCCGTGGCCTACTCCACGGAGTCCGTGACCCGGGGCGAGGCGCTCTTTGTGAACCGCTGTGCCGGCTGCCACGGCCGCAAGGGTGATGGCAAGGGGCCCAACTCGCTGGACATCCTGCCCAAGCCCCGCAACCTCCGCAACGCCTTCTTTGTGAACAGCGTCGACGACAAGCGGCTCTTTGAATCCATCCAGTACGGCGTACAAGGAACGGCCATGCCGCCCTGGATCGACTACGGACTCTCGAACAATGACGTGGGCGACCTCGTCAACTTCATCCGCAGCATCAACCCCAAACCCAAGGGAGGCCAGAATGCAGGCGCAATTCAGTAAGGCCGAGGTGGCTTCGGCGCCGGAAGGGGCCGTGGTCCACGACGACGCAACCGCCAAGTGGTTCCTGATCAGCTCGGTGGCCTACTTCTTCATCGTGGGCATCATCGCTGTGATCATCGCCGCCAAGTTCGTGTGGCCCGACCTTATGGGCACCATGTCCTGGCTGACCTACGGCCGCCTGCGTCCCCTCCATGTGAACGGCATGCTCTTCGGCTGGCTCCTGGCCGCCGACATGGGCCTGGCCTACTACGTGATCCCCCGCCTCTGCGGCGTCAAGCTCTGGAGCGAGAAGCTGGGGCTGGCCACGGCGATCCTCTGGAACGTCATCATCCTGGGTGCCGTCGTGACCCTCCTGGCAGGCCTCAACCAGGGCTGGGAGTACGCTGAGCTGCCCTGGTACCTGGACATCCTGGTGGTGGTTGCCTGGATCATGTTCGGCGTGAACATCCTCATGACCGTGGCCAGCCGCAAGCACCAGGCCATGTACGTCACCATCTGGTACACCATGGGCTGCATCCTGTGGACGGCCTTCGTCTACCTGACGGGCAACTTCGCGACCCTCTTCGCCACGGGCACCAACCAGGCGAACCTGAACTGGATGTACGTGCACAACGCTGTGGGCCTGATCTTCACGCCCATTGGTCTGGCCATCGCCTACTACTTCATTCCCCGCGCCTCCAGCACCCCCCTCCACAGCCACAAGCTGTCCATGGTGGGCTTCTGGTCCCTGGCCTTCGTCTATGTCTGGACCGGGGCGCACCACATGCTCCACGGGCCCATCTCCCAGTGGCTGCAGACCATCTCCATCGCCTTCTCGGTGATGCTGCTGATCCCCGTGTGGGCGGTGGTCTACAACCTCTTTGCCACCATGAAGGGCCAGTGGCACCAGCTCCGCGAGAGCGTGCCCCTACGCTTCCTCATGAGCGGTGTGGTCTTCTACCTCCTCACCTGCTTCCAGGGGCCCATGCACAGCCTCCGCACGGTGAACGCCATCGTCTCCAAGACCGACTGGATCCCCGGCCACGCCCACATGGCGGTGCTGGGCTGCTTCAGCTTCTTCGCCATCGCCGGCACTTACTTCGTCATGCCGAAGATCTTCGGCAAGGCCCTCCACAGCGAGGCCATGGCCAACTGGAGCTACTGGCTGCTCATGGTCGGCGGGCTTGGGTTCTTCGTGACCCTCTGGCTGGGCGGCTTCTGGCAGGGCTGGCAGTGGAACAACTGGAGCATCCCCTTCATCGACACCGTGATCGCCCTGCGTCCCATCTGGCTCGTCCGGTTTGTCTCCGGGGTCATGATGTTCGCCGGCATCGTGCTGTTCGCCTACAACATCCTCGCCACCGCCCTCGGCGATGACGAGCGAGCGGCCGCCTAGGCCCGGGAAAGGAGAGCGATCATGTTCCAGAAAGCCGACAACAACGCCCTTTGGGCCATTGGACTATCCCTCGCCCTGTTCTTCATCGGCGGGATCCTGACCACCGTGGTGCCGCCTCTGGTGGACACCACCTGGGCCAAGCCTTTTGAGAACCACGACCCCGCCAAGGGAATCACCGGCAAGGTGGTGCCCCTCACCGATCTGCAGAAGAAGGGTCGGGCCATCTATGTTCGGGAAGGCTGCTGGTACTGCCACACCCAGCAGATCCGCACCCTGCTCGCCGACACCAAGCGCTACGGCTGGCGCGGCGTGGATGCCCCCATCTCCACCCCCGACGAGTTCGTCTACGACGATCCCCACATGTTCGGCACCAAGCGCACGGGCCCCGATCTGGCCCGCGTGGGCGGCAAGTACGACGAGCAGTGGCACAAGACCCACTTCCGCAATCCCCGGGACCTCGTGAAGGGCTCCGTCATGCCGCCCTACCCCTGGATCGCCAACGATCCCGCCGAGTTCAAGGCGATGGTGGCCTACTTGCAGAACCTGGGCCGTGGCAAGGACTGGCGTCCGGCCAACGACTACGAGAAGTAGCCGCATGATCCCCACGGACTACACCTACCCCAGCGTCTATTTCGCCTACCTGTTCTTCGCCCTGATGTTCGGGCTGGCGGTCTACTTCTTCTTCAAGACCCGCCGTGAAGGGTACTGGGGAGGCAAGGACGGCGAGGAGGTCAAGTACCAGATGTTCGAGGATGACGAAACCCACAGGAGAACCCCATGAGCGATGCACAGAAGAACGGCCAGGAAGAGCTCAAGGAATATGCTGGAGGCTGGCTGACGGAGCGCAAGGGCACAGACGTGCCGGGCTTCCTCAAGCTTGTCTTCCCCATCATTGGTTTTGGCTGCGCTGCCTACCTGGTGGTGCAGATGACCGGCGATGTGAACCATGCGACCCGGGGCCCCCTGGTTCAGCAGTTCAATGCCGCCACCCGGACCAATCCGGGCCTGATGTATGGGATCGCCACCCTGGCCGCCATCTACGTGGCCATTGTGAGCGTCTTCGCCTTCCGCAAACCCCACAAGGATTGACGCCGTGGATAACGCCAGTTGGCAGTACAGGGTTCCCGACGACTCGCAGTACTGGGTCGAGATGGTCAAGTGCCAGCACGCCTGTCCGGTCCACACGGATGCGTGCGGGTACGTGACGGCCATCGCCGAGGGCCGCTACGAGGATGCCTACGGCATCGCCCGCTCCACCAACCCCTTCGCCTCCATCTGCGGCCGGGTCTGTGGCGCGCCCTGCGAAGCCAACTGCCGCCGCGGTTCCCTGGATGAGCCGGTGGCCATCCGCGCCCTCAAGCGCTTTGTCACCGACCAGTACGGTCCCGAGACCGGCGACTACGCCAGCTATCGAGCCGGCAGCAACCAGCGCATGCTCCCGCCCAACCGCGGGGACTATGAGAAGGTGGCGGTCATCGGTGCCGGTGTCAGCGGCATGACCGTCGCCCACGACCTGGTCCAGATCGGCTACAAGGTCACCGTGTTCGAAGCCAATGCCGAGCCCGGTGGAATGCTCACGGCCGGCGTCCCGGTCTTCCGCCTGCCCCGGGACCTGGTGCGCCACGAGATCCAGGCCATCCTCTCCATGGGTGTCGAGCTCAAGTGCAACATGAAGCTGGGTCGCGACTTCACCCTCGCCGACCTGCGGGCCCAGGGCTACAAGTCCATCTTCCTCGGGGTCGGCCTGCCCAACGGTCGCAAGCTGTCCCTCCCGGGCGGCGAGACCGAGGGCGTGTTCGACGGCATGGAGTTCCTCAAGGCCTTCAACGAAGGCACCCCCCTGCCCATGGGCCGCCGCGTGGTGGTCGTCGGCGGTGGCAACGTGGCCTACGACGTGGCACGGTCCGCCCTGCGCCCCTTCGAGGCCCTGAACAAGGAAGACGCCCTCCTGGAGATGGGCCACAGCGAGAAGGTGGCCTACGACGTGGCGCGCTCGGCCCTGCGCATGAGCGGGGACAAGGAAATCCACGTGGTCTGCCTGGAGTCCCGGGACGAGATGCCCGCCGACGATGTGGAAGTCGAGGAAGGCGCCGAAGAAGGCATCCACCTCCACAACCGCGTCGGGCCCAAGGAGATCATCGTCGAGAATGGCAAGCTCAAGGGTCTACGGGTCGTGAAGTGTCTCTCGGTGTTCAACGAAGAGCGCCGCTTCGACCCCAAGTTCGACGAAGCTGACCTCACGGACATTCACGCCGATACCGTCATTTTCGCCATCGGCCAGACGTCAGACCTTTCGTTCCTTAAGCCCGAAGACGGTGTAGAGATCAGCCGGGGCCTCATCAAGGTCGACCCCACTACCTACCAGACCACCGCCCCGGATGTCTTTGCCTGCGGCGATGTGGCCCACGGCGCCCGCCTCTTCATTGACGCCATCGCCTCGGCCCACACGGCTGCCCGCTCCATGCACGACTTCCTCCGGGGTACCCGCACCGACGTGGTGGTCCGCAAGCGCTGGCTGCCCGCCGTCTACACCATGGCCGAGGGCTGGCACCGCGAGGAGCGCCGCAATGCCCCGGTGCTGGAGAGCGAGCTGCGCGCCGCTTCCGTGGACAACGTCGAGCTGAGCTACCCCGAGGCCACGGCCCGGCAGCAGGGCTCCCGCTGCTTGCGCTGTAACATCAACACCGTCTTTGACACCGACCACTGCATCGCCTGCAACGGCTGCGTGGACGTCTGCCCCGAGGATCTCATCAAGCTGGTGGGGATCAGCACCCTGCCGGACGAGGACGCCCACGCCCGCCTGGTCGGAGCCGGAGCGGACTTCAGTCTGGCCGACTACCAGGCCCTCTCCAGGACGGAGCGGGACGAGCTGGGCGGCATCATGCTCAAGGATGAGAGCACCTGCATCCGCTGCGCCATGTGCGCCTCCCGGTGCCCGACCCACGCCATCCTGATGAAGCGGTTCGAACACTACACAGAGTGTGTTTCCATCCCCTCTCCGAACCCGAAGGTATTGTATAATTCTTGAATGAGCATACAGTCAAGCGCCGCCTCCAAACCCAAGGTCGAGCGGTTGCCCCCATTGCCTCCCCAGGACACCGTCTACCGCCGGATCCGGAAGCGGGTCCATGTGGCCTGTGTGCTGGCTTTCGTGGCAGCGCCGTTCTCCAACCTGATGCGCTTCGATGTCCCCCGTCAGCGGTTCTATTTCGCTGGGGTTGAGCTGTGGATCAGCGAGTTCGCGATCATCTTCTTCGCGATCATGTTGCTCATGTTCGTCATCGCTGCCTCGGCCATCATTCATGGGCGGATCTACTGCAGCTATGCCTGCCCGCAGATGATCTTCAGCGAGTGGAGCCAGTCCGTGGAGGCCTGGGCCAAGCGGATGGCCCTGAAGGTCCTGAAGACCGCCAGTCCCAGTCTGCGCAAGGCTGCGGCTGCGGCTGTGTTCTACGGGGTCCTGCTGCTGGCCTCGGTCTTCCTGGCCTTCGTCTTCACGGCCTACTTCATCGAACCCCGGGACCTCCTGGGTCGCCTGCTGCGCTTTGATCTGGCCACCGTCGGTGGCATCACGGGTGCCACGGTCACGGTGATCACCTTCCTGGACTTCACCTTCGTGCGGCAGAAGTTCTGCACCACGGTCTGCCCCTACGGCTACATCCAGGGCATGCTTCAGGACCAGCACACCCTGCTGGTGAGCTACCAGGACGGCCAGGGCGAGGACCGGGACTGCATCGACTGCAAGAAGTGCGTCCGGGTCTGCGAGATGGGCATCGACATCCGGGACTCGGCCTTCCAGATCGAGTGCGTCCACTGCGGCGACTGCATCGATGCCTGCGAGGACATCCTCCGGAAGGTCGGGAAGCCCGGCCTCATCCACTACACCTGGGGCGACCAGCCCAAGGCAGTCGTCCGCGAGCCCTGGTATATGCGCTGGGGGTTCCGCGATGCCAAGCGGGTGGGCGTCCTCCTCATCCTGGCCTTCTACCTCACGGGTCTGGCCCTGGCCCTGTCCCTGCGGCGGCCCGTCCTGGTTGAGATCAACCCGGACCGCTCCATCATGTTCCGGGTGTTGGAGGATGGTCGCATTGCGAACCTCATCCGCCTGAAGCTGGCCAACCGGACGGGCAAGCCGGTGCAGGTCCGCCTCTGGGTCGAGGGCCTGCCCGGGGCGGACCTGGCACTGCCCGTCAACCCCGTGGCCCTGCAGCCCGGGGAGACCTTTGAGCGGACGGTGGAACTCCGAGCCCCCATGGGGGATGATGGACAGGACGTGCACCACATCCGCATCCTGGCCCAGTCCAACGCGGCCCGTTCCTCGGATGCCGAGGAGCTCACCTTCATCACGCCCCTGAAGAGGAAGTGACCATGACCGAACCGAAGCGCATGGGCAAAGGGTTCCTGGCGCTCTTTGGTCTCATCGGCGTCCTCTTCTTCGTCATTCTCATCGTGGTGTTCCAGATCTCCAGGAAGGCCAATCCCGTGATGCTGGACGATCAGGGCCACCCCCAGCACACCCGACCGTCATGACCGTTGGCGCGGCCTGCGACCTCTGCGGCGCCTCGGCCGCCAGGAATCCCCAGGTCCAGACCTTCCGGGGTCATGAGCAGCGCTTCTGTTGCACGGGGTGCTTGAACGTGTACGGGATCCTCCTGGAGAGCGGCGCCATCGAGGCCGGCGTGGACCTCCGGACCACCACCCTCTACCAGGAGAGCCTGCGCCTGGGCCTGCTGGGGCGGGGCGAGGTGGAAGCCACTCCCGTGCCCGAAGGCCTCGAGCAGCGGGAGGCCCTGTATCAGCTCGGCGGAATGTGGTGCGCAGCCTGTGGCTGGGTCATCGAGCACGCCCTGCACCGGGAGCCGGGCATTGTCTCGGCCGAAGTTCTGTTCACCTCCGACCTGCTCAAGGTCACCTACTGCCCGCAGCTGGTCCCGCCGGGTACCGTGCCGGATCGGGTGCAGGCCCTGGGCTACCGGGCCGCCGAGTTCGGCACCGAGCCGGAAGGGGAGCGCCGCCAGTGGCAGGACATGCTGCTGCGCCTGGGCATCGCCGGTGGCATGTGGATGAACGTGATGCTCTTCAGCCTGGTGATCTACGCCAGCTACTGGGAGAACATCTCCGGCTGGGCCCAGCGCTTCGTGCCTTTCATCCTCATGGGCCTCTCCCTGCCGGCGGTGTTGTACTCCGCCTGGCCCATCCACCGCATCGCCTGGTTCGGCCTGCGCTCGGGCCACCTCCGCATGGAGGCCCTCATCTCCACGGGCGTGCTGGCGGCCTTCGTCTACAGCAGCGTGCAGGCCTTCGTGGGTGGCCGGCACTTCTACTTCGACACGGCCTGCGCCATCGTCACCCTGGTGCTCACGGGCAAGGCCCTGGAGCGGGGTGCCAAGGACCGCAGCGCCAAGGCCATCGCCATGCTCCATCGCCTGCTGCCTCGCAAGGCCCGCCTGCGCGTCGAGGGCCAGGAGCACTTCGTGGCCATTGAGGCCCTGGAGCCCGGCGCAGTCTTCCTGGTGAAGCCGGGCGAGCGCATCCCCGCGGACGGCATTGTGGTGGACGGCCAGTCGGCAGTGGACGAGTCCGTGGTGACGGGCGAGTCGGATCCCCGCGCCAAGGCCCCGGGCCAGGCCGTGATCTGCGGCAGCCTCAACACCACGGGGGTCCTGGCCGTGCGGGTCACCCGCTGCGGGGAGGACTCCACCCTCGCCCAGATCGTGAAGTCCGTGCAGGGGGCCCTGGCCAGCAAGAGCCCCCTGGAGCGGACCGTGGACCGGGTCTCCCGGATCTTCATCCCCGTGGTGCTGGGACTGGCGGTCCTCACCCTGGCGGTCTGTCTCCTGCGGGGCCTGCCGGCCACCGAGGCCCTCCTCCGGGCCATCGCCGTGCTGGTGATCGCTTGCCCCTGTGCCCTGGGCATTGCCACGCCCCTGGCCACCACGGCCGCCATCGGCGCCGCCTCTCGCCAGGGCATCATCATCCGGGATGTGCGGGTGCTGGAGACCTTCCGCCGGGTGGACCTGCTGGTGCTCGACAAGACCGGCACCCTCACCGAGGGCGACTTCAAGGTGCGCCATGCGGCCCTGGAGCACCTGGACTGGGTGGCGGGCCTCGAGTCCTATTCCGAGCACCCCCTGGCCCACGCCCTCGTGCGCCATGCGGCCGATCAGGGCCTGGCCCCGGTGGATGCCACCGACATCGAGGTCCGGGCTGGCAGCGGCCTCCTGGGCACCGTGGCGGGCCATCGGGTGGCCGTGGGGAACCGCCGCCTGCTGGCTGTAGAGGGCGTGGCCCTGCCGGCGGGCCTCGAGGCCATGGCGGCGGCCTGGGAGGCCGAGGGGCTCACCGTGGCCTTCGCTGCGGTGGACGGTGTGTCGGTGGGGGCCATGGCCTTCGGGGATCAGCCGCGGGCCGAGGCCGCAGCGGTCATCGCGGAACTGCGGGCCCGAGGCGTCCGCACCCTCCTGCTCTCCGGAGACGCCCCCGCCACCACCGAGCGCATCGCCCGCCTGGTGGGCGTGGATGAGTGGGTGGGCGGGGTGTCGCCGGCGGAGAAGGCCGAGACCGTGGGGCGCCTCCAGGCCGAGGGCAAGGTGGTGGCCATGGTGGGCGATGGGGTGAACGATGCCCCGGCCCTGGCGGCCGCAGACCTCGGCATTGCCATGGGCTCTGGCGCGGACCTGGCGACCCATGCGGCCCCCGTGGTGCTCATGCGGGACTCCCTGGAGCGCATCACCCGGGTCTTCCGCCTGGCCAACCTCACCCTCCGCATCCTCAAGCAGAACCTGTTCTGGGCCTTCTTCTACAACGTCCTGGGCATCTCCCTGGCCATGACCGGCGTGCTCAACCCCATCCTCGCCGCCGGGGCCATGGTGCTGTCCAGCCTGTCCGTCATCGGCAACTCCATGCGGTTGGGGCGGGAGAAGGCCTAGACCCGGACCAGCAGCTGCCGGGCCAGCCAGCCCTGGAAGCGGCCCAGGGCCACGCCCA
>CAITBU010000525.1 GCA_903890595.1 uncultured Holophagaceae bacterium
CCATGGCATGCGCAATACCGTCCTGCAGACGGCCTTCCAGAGCTTGCGGAATAAACGACTCGAAGGGGTTGGTCATTGAAGAGGGTCCTGGAAGAGAAGAAAACTGATTACCACGAAGACACGAAGACACGAAGAAAAGCGGAAAATCAAGAAGCAGGTAAGAAAGTATTAATGGTTAGGTTGTGCCAAGCTGCTGTTGGATTGTATTCAGGGGGGCTGAGATCGTAATTGCCACAGTTGTTGAAATCCAACCTGTTCGTTTTTTATACATATATTCCTTGTTTTTGCAGTTCTTCGTGTCTTCGTGTCTTCGTGGTGAATCTTTTTATCTTTTTATCTTTTTATCTTTTTATCCTTTAATTCTCGTTACAGAACACTCGGCAATGCCTCTGCGGTGCCGCCGACGACGAGGGCGGGGCAGAGGATGGTGGGCTGGCCGTCGCTGACGGGGACGCCTTGGCCGTCTTTGCCGCAGGTGCCGATGTCGAAGTGGTCGAGGTCGTTGCCGATGCGGGTCAGCTGCTTCAGGACGTCAGGGCCGCAGCCGCTGAGGGTGGCGTTCTTCACGGGGTGCAGGGCCACGCCCCGTTCCACCCAGTAGCCCTCGGTCACCTGGAAGACGAAGTTGCCGGTCACGGTGTCCACCTGGCCGCCGCCCATGCGCTTCACCAGCAGGCCCCGGTCCAGGTCCTTCAGGATGGCCTCCGGGTCCTCGGTGCCGGGGGCCAGGAAGGTGTTCCGCATGCGGGGGATGGGCAGGTGCCGGTAGCTCTCGCGGCGGCCGTTGCCCGTGGGCTCCGTGCCCATCTTCAGGCTGGTCTTGCGGGACTGGAGGTAGGCCTTCAGGATGCCATTCTCGATGAGCACCACCCGGCTGACGGGGTGGCCCTCGTCATCGATGGCCTGGCTGCCGCGCTTGTGGGGCAGGGTGCCGTCGTCGATGATCGTGACCCCCTCGGCGGCCACCTGCTGGCCCAGCTTGCCGGCGAAGGCGCTCATGCCCGCCAGGGCCAGATCGGCCTCCAGCCCATGGCCGCAGGCCTCGTGGATCATGGTGCCGCCGGCGCTGCTGCTGAGCACCACGGGGAAGGTGCCGGCGGGGGCGGGCTGGGCGTCCAGGGCCTGGAGGGCCAGGCGCACGGCCTCGTGGACGGTGTGATTGACGGCTTCGTCTGTGAACAGCTCGAAGCCCCGGGTCTCCCCCAGGGCCTGGTAGCCGGTCTGCAGCTGGGTGCCGTCCCCCGCCGTGGCATTGAGGCGCAGCACCACCTGGGTGCGGTGGTCCTCGGTGAGGCGGCCCGCCCAGGTGCCGGCCGTGCTTTCGGCCGTGGCAATCCACACCCGCTGGGTGCTGTCGCCGTAGCCCACGGAGACCTGCTTGAGGGCACCGGGGCGGAGGGTCTCGGCGTAGGTCCGCGCCTCGGCCTCGGCGCGGCGCACCAGGGCCACCTTCTCGGGCAGGGGCACCTGGCCGGGATCCCGCTCCACGGGGCTGGGAGTGGGGTGGGTGCGGACCTGCAGGGACGGCACCGCCACGGGGGTGCCCTGGCCCGCCGCCGCCAGGGTCTCGGCAGACTCCAGCAGCTCCGCCAGGGAGGGGGAAATGAGGTCGGCGAAGCGGGTGGTGTCGCCCACCACCAGGCGCAGGCTGACGCCGAAGGTCGCCGTGGCCAGCACGTCATCCATGCGGCCATCATCCATGCCCAGGGCGTGGGCCCGGCGGCGCTCCACGAAGGCCTCGCCGCAGTCGCCACCCCGGGAGAGCAGGGCGCTCAGCACCTGCTGAAGGTCCTCGGCGGTAAAGGGTGCGGGCATCTCGGGCCTCCAGGTCCGCGCACGGCGGATCCTCCAGTGTGCCAGCAGGTCCGCTGCGGCAGCAGCGAGGGTCTCCCGCAGGTCCCGGCCGTCGTTCTCCAGCACCAGGTCCGCATGGAGGGCGCGCTCTGGGGCGCTGGCCTGGGCCTGGATTCTGGCCTGGGCGGCCTCGGGGGACAAGCCGTCCCGGGTCCCCAGCCGCGCCACCCGCAGGGCCTCGGGGGCATCCACGGTCCAGAAGGCGTCGCAGTGGTGGGCCCGGCTGCGCTCTATCCAGAGGGCCGCATCCAGCACGGCACCGGGGGTGGTCGGGGGCAGGGCCCGCAGGCACGCCTCCCGCAGGACCTCGATGCGGGGATGCACGATGGCGTTCAGGCGGGCGCGGTCCTCGGGGTTGGAGAAGACCCGGGCCGCCACCCAGGGTCGGTCCAGGGTGCCGTCCGGGCGCAGGCAGTCCGGTCCGAACAGGGCCACCACCTCGGTCAGCCCCGGGCTTCCGGGGGCCACGACCTCCCGGGCCAGGGTGTCGGCATCGATGAGGGCCCAGCCCAGGTCCACCAACAGCCGCGCCACATAACTCTTGCCCGCAGCGATGCCGCCGCTGAGGCCGAGGAGGGGAAAGGGCGGGAAGGTGGGGCTGGGGAGCATGGTGCCTCGAGGTCTGGACTGCATTCTGGGGCCGGGCCGGGGCTTCGGCTACACTTGACC
>CAITBU010000526.1 GCA_903890595.1 uncultured Holophagaceae bacterium
CCATGCGCAATCCCCTCCGTTCCATCGTCGCTGCGGCCTTCGCCCTGGTGACCACCCTGTCCCTGAACGCGGACATGCCCCAGGGTGCCAACCGCACCGCTGCTCCCACGGCGGGCGGCGACAAGGACGCGATCGTCGAGCGCGCCACCCGCCGCGCCGTCCTGGCTCAGGCGCGGACCGCTGCGGCCAAGCGCGCCAAGGCGGCCCTCGCCGCAAAGGGCGGGAAGGTCGACCCGGCCCTCTTCGGCAAGAACCCCTCGCCCCGCAACGGCGCTGAGGTGGCGGCCAACCGCGGTCTCACCGTGGCCGGCGTCAAGGGTGCGGAGCAGGCCATGGCCATCCCCGGCCCTGGCTTCCAGCTGTCCCAGCCCGACTACATGTTCGGCACCGCCTCCAACTGGCACAACACCAAGCCCATCCACAAGTTCGTCGACAGCCTGGCGGGCATCGGCGCGGCGCAGGCCAACAACCTGGGGAACTACATCCCGGTGGCTGCCCCGAACCGCGACCTCTTCCCTGGCTCTGACTACTACGAGATCGATGTCGTCGAGTACAAGCAGAAGGTCCACAGCGAGCTGGAGCCCACCACCTTCCGGGGCTACATCGAGCACGGGGCTGTCAACACCACCCTCGGCACCACTGCCGGAACCCGCTCCAACTACCTCGGCCCCATCATCGTGGCCAAGAAGGATCGCGCTGTGCGCATCAAGATGCGCAACCTGCTGCCCTTTGGTCCCGTAAATCCCACCACGGGTCGCGCCCCTGGCGACATTTTCCTGCCCGTGGACACCACCATGATGGGCTCTGGCCTCGGCGCCAACCTGGGCACCGAAGTCCACACCCAGAACCGCGTTGAGTTCCACCTCCACGGCGGCCTCAACCCCTGGATCAGTGACGGCACCCCCCACCAGTGGATCACCCCCGCCGGTGAGACCACCAGCTACCCCAAGGGCGTGGTCTTCCAGAACGTGCCCGACATGGTCACCAACAGCACCGTGTTCCCCACCCCACCGGCCCCTGGGGACGGCATCGCCACCTACTTCTACTCCAACCAGCAGAGCGGCCGCCTGCTCTGGTACCACGATCACGCCTACGGTCTGACGCGCCTCAACGCCTATGCCGGCCAGGCCGCGGGTTACCTCCTCGTGGATCCCACTGAGGTCCGCCTCATCAACCAGGGCATCCTGCCGAGCCCCGGCTCCACCCTCCCCATCGCTGAGGATCCCTGGGACACGGCTGCCTTCGATGCCAATACCCACCCGGTGAACCCCCCGCTGGTGAACAACGTCTACACCTATGGCATTCCCCTCGTCATCCAGGACAAGACCTTCGTGGATGAATCGACCCTTGGCACCCTCGGTGTCCAGGGTGGTACGGACCCCACGTGGAGCGTCCCTGCCTACGGTGGGGACGGCAGCCTGTGGTTCCCTCACGTCTACATCCCCAACCAGAACCCCGCCGACATCAGTGGCGCCAATGCCACGGGTCGCTGGGACTACGGCCCGTGGTTCTGGCCCCCGCTGACCTCCGCCGCCGGCCTGCAGCACCCCGCCGAGCCCATCCCGGGCGATCCCAATGGCACCGAAATCCCCGGCACGCCCAATCCTTCGCTGACGCCCGAAGCCTTCATGGACACGCCCGTGATCAACGGCGTGGCCTACCCCTACATCAACGTCCAGCCCACCGCCTACCGCTTCCGCATCCTTGCGGGCGGCAACGATCGCTTCTGGAACCTGTCCTTCTTCCAGGCCGATCCTGCTGCACCCACCGAAGTGAAGATGCTTCCTGCTGCGCCGAATCCGGCCTGGCCTGCCACCTGGCCTGCGGATGGTCGCGCCGGGGGCGTGCCTGATCCCAGCACCGCGGGACCCTCCTTCATCCAGATCGGCAACGAGAGTGGCTTCCTGGCGACGCCCGTGGTGATCGCTCCCCAGCCCGTCTCCTACAACTACAACCGCCGCGACATCGTCGTGCTGAACGTGGCCGACAAGGGCCTCTTCCTCGGACCCGCCGAGCGGGCCGATGTGGTGGTGGACTTCTCGGCCTATGCCGGCCAGACCCTCATCCTCTATAACGATGCCCCGGCGCCCGTGCCTGCCTTCGACCCCCGCCTGGATTACTACACCGGCGACCCCGACCAGCGGGACAGCGGTGGTGCCAATACCACTGCGCCTGGCTTCGGCCCCAACACCCGCACCCTCATGCAGTTCCGGGTCGCTGCGGCCACCCCCAGCGCGCCCTTTGATGTGGTCAAGCTCTTCCAGGCCTTCGAGTCCACCAGCACCAGCAAGGGTGCCTTCGCCGAGTCCCAGCACACCCCCATCGTGCCCCAGCTCGCCTACCAGAAGGCCCTGAACAAGCCCCTCTATGCGGGTGCCAACGCTGCCTATGGCAATGACGTCTACTTCCGCATCCAGGACTTCCAGTCCCGCTACCCCTTCCCCAACATGGAGAACGGCACCCTGACCACGCCCTCCCTGGAGCCCAAGGCCATCCAAGAGCTCTTCGAGCTGGACTACGGCCGCATGAACGCCACCCTGGGCGTCGAGCTGGCCCGCACCAACTTCAACATCCAGACCACCATTCCTCTGGGCTACATCGACTCCCCCACGGAGATTCTCACCGACGGCACCACCCAGTACTGGAAGATCACCCACAACGGTGTGGACACCCACCCCGTGCACTTCCACCTCTTTGACGTCCAGGTGGTTAACCGCGTGGGCTGGGACGGCGCCGTGCGCATGCCTGAGCCGGCCGAGATTGGCTGGAAGGAAACCGTCAAGATGAACCCGCTGGAAGACGTCATTGTCGCCTTCCGGCCCCTGTCTCCCCGTCTTCCCTTCGCCATCCCCAACAGCGAGCGTGAGCTGAACGTCCTGGAGCCAAACGGCACCCTGGTCACCTTCACGGATCCGCTCACGGGCAACCCGATCCAGATGCCCAACACCCACCAGAGCTTCGGCTGGGAGTATGTGTGGCACTGCCACATCCTGGGCCACGAAGAGAACGACTTCATGCGCCCCCTGGTGCTGAATGTCGCCACCACCCTGCCTGCGGCGCCCAGCAACCTGACCGCCGCTGTCTCCGGGAACCACATCAACCTGGCCTGGACGGACCACTCCACCAATGAGACCGGCTTCTCCGTGGAGCGCGGTCCCAGCGCAAGTGGCCCCTGGACGGAGATCGCCACCACCCTGCCCAACCAGCACAGCTACTCGGACTACGGCCTCGCGGCCGGCACCACCTACTGGTACCGCGTGGCTTCCTACAACCAGAAGGGCGCCTCTGCCTACACTGCCGCCCAGTCTGTCGCCAGCTCCGCCCAGATCTCCTTGGCCGGCATGGTCAGCACCTTTGACGGCCTCACCACCGCTCCCCTGGGTGGCGTCAGCCTCAGCATCACGGGTAGCGGTACTGTCACCAGCGCCGTGCTCAACGGTGCCTACAGTGCCCAGGTGACCTCTGGCTGGGCCGGCACCATCACCCCCGCCCTGGCTGGCTTTGCCTTCACCCCCGCCAGCCGCACCCTGGCTGCTCAGACTGCCAGCCGTTCTGACCTGGGCTTCACCGCCCGCCCCGTACAGACCATCAGCGGCACGGTCTTCGGCAACGGCGCTCCCCTGGCTGGTGTCACCGTCACCCTCAGTGGTGGCGCTGGTAGCGGCGTCACGGATGCCAGTGGTGTCTATACCGTCCAGGTGGACACCGGCTGGTCCGGTCGTGCCGTCCCCTCCAAGGCGAACACCTCTTTCGCCCCTGCGTACCTTGACTACACCAACGTGACTGGCAACCTGGTGGCCCAGAACTACGACGCCACCGCCGTGCTCACCATCTCCGGCAACATCACCACCACCGGCTCCAGCCCGGCCTCCGGCGTCACCCTGTCCTTCAATGGGGTGAGCGGTGCCGTCCTGGCTTCTGGCACTGTCACGACGGATGTGGCCGGTAACTACAGCATCACCGTCCCCTCACCCTGGAACGGTCTTGTCACGCCGGCTCAGACGGGGTCCACCTTTACCCCCGCCAGCATCACCTACAACGCAGTCTCCACCGACCAGCTGGCTCAGAACTACGTCAGCTCTGGCTCGATCCTGATCACGGGCACCATTGTGGACAGCCTCGCGGCGGCCCTCTCCGGCGTCACCCTCACGGCCAGCTCTGGCCACACCACCACCACCAATGCCAGTGGCGTCTACAGCTTCTACCTGCCGGCCCCCTTCACCGGGACCGTCACACCTTCCAAGTCGGGCTATGTCTTTACCCCGACCAGCACGGCCTACACCGCCCAGGCTGCTGATCTCGCCGCACAGAACTACACCGCGGGTGCCGTCATCACCGTCTCGGGTCGGGTCACCTTGAACGCTGTCGGCCTGGCGGGGGCTACGGCCACCCTCAGCACCGGCGAGACCGCCCTGACGGACATCAACGGCAACTACACCCTCACCGTACCGCGTCCCTACAGCGGCAACATCAGCGTTGCCAAGGCCGGCTACTTCATCACCCCGGCCAGCCTCAGCATCCTGTCGGCCTCCACCAACCAGACCGGCCTCAACTTCACCGCTGTCACGGCCATTCCCGTCACCGGCCAGATCCTTGCCGGCGGCCTCCCCCTGGCCAACGTGGTCGTCACCTTCAGCAACAACGGCGGTGCCTACCAGACCAACGCCAGCGGGGTCTTCACCGGCAGTGTCCCCTCCCGCTGGAGCGGCAGCATCACGCCCAGCCTCGCGGGCTACACCTTCACGCCGGCACTGCGCAACCTCACCAATGTCACGACGGCTCCTGCGGCTCAGAACTTCACCGCCGCCGCCATCTATGCCATCTCCGGCAATGTCATCAACGGGGCTCTCCCCCTGGCTGGTGTCCGCCTCACCCTCAGCAATGCGGGCGGTAGCGTCACCACCAACGCTGCCGGGGCCTACAGCATCAATGTCCCCGCAGGCTGGACCGGCACCATCACCCCGGTGCTCCGCGGCTACACCTTCAGCCCCACCGCCATCACGGTTCCGGCTGTGGGTGCCAACCTGGCCGCCCTTGACTTCTTCACGGTCCGCACCATCAGTGGCACCACCCGCAACCGGGCTGGCGTCAGTGTCCCCGGCGTCACCATCACCTACACCGGTGGCACTGTTCTCAGTTCCGCCACGGGCACCTTCACCATCACGGTTCCCACCGGCTGGACGGGTACTCTCTCGGCTTCCGGCGGTGTTCTCACCACCTGGACCCCCGCGAGCTTCACCTACACCAACCTGCTCGCCAATGTCACTGGTCTAAGGTTCACCGGCCAGTAAAGTCCTTGCCGCCGCAGGCTTCTCCGCGCTTCGGAGAGCCTGCGGCGTAGTTGCGTCTATATGCGACACGCAGTGCAGCCTTAGGTATACCCATGATCCAGCGCGCTTCCCTGCTTCAACGCCACGCCGGCCTTCTGCTGCGACGTGCCATCGGACTGGGGGGCCTGCTGCTGCTGGCCGCCTGCGGCGGGGGAGGGGGCTCGACACCACCTCCGGCGCCGACCATCACCAGC